>JAURMJ010000289.1 GCA_030830765.1 Quisquiliibacterium sp. | reverse complement strand
TCGACCTCAGCAATGTGGCAGCCATTCGGCCAGGACGGTGCTTGAACGGCCGTCGTCGAGTCAATGTAGACCTTGCCGTCGGCCTGACGGCGGGCAACGTCGAAAAGACCGATCTCGCGGTCGGTCCCCGCGATCCGGAAGCGACCGTTGTCATACTCCAGGTCCTCAGCCGATGCCTCGAGCGCATCGGCAGCCATCTGACGTGCAGCATCCACAGCCTTGACCGAAGCGGCCTGAACCGCTGAGCCGCCGGTAAACAGCGATCGCGAACCGGCACTGCCGAAACCGGTGCCGCGGTCTGTGTCGCCCTGCAGCACGCGAATCTTGTCGATCGGTACACCAAACACATCCACTGCCAGCTGGGCGTAGGTGGTCACGATGCCCTGACCCATTGCCTGGGTGGCCGAGAAGATCTCGATGTAGCCATCGCCGGAGACTGTCAGTGTGACCCGTTCCTCAAGCGCATTACCACCGGTCCATTCAAGGAATGTGGCAATGCCACGGCCGCGCAGTTTGCCTGCGGCCTTGGATTTGGCCTGACGAGCCTCGAAGCCGTCCCAGTCGGCCAGCTTCAGACCCTGGTCCATGATCGATGCGAACTTTCCGCTGTCATAGGTCTGTCCCATCGCGTTGCGATAAGGCATCTGCTCGGGCCGGATCATGTTGCGGCGGCGGATTTCCTCCTGCGCAATGCCGGTGCGGCGAGACGCAAGGTCGAGCAGCCGCTCGATGTTGTAAATCGCCTCAGGACGCCCCGCGCCGCGGTAGGCACCCGTCGGCACATTGTTGGTCAGGACCGCATCCAGCGTGTAGTCGATGACCGGGATGTCATAGATGCTGGTCGAGACCCATGGGCCAATCATCAACTGGATCGCGCAGCTGGTCGGCATCGCGTAGCCGCCGATGTTGGCGTTCGTCCGAATGCGCAGGGCCAGAATCTTGCCGTCGGCATCCAGCGCAAGTTCACTGTCGCTTTCAATGCCACGGCCATGCACGGCCGACAGGAACTCCTCACTGCGCTCGGCAATCCACTTGGCTGGCTTGCGCAGCTCGCGGGCACACCAGGCGACCACTGCATCTTCCGGATAAATGCCGGTTTTCATCCCGAAGCCACCGCCGACGTCGCCGACAGTCACTCGCACGGAGTCAACCGGAATCTTCAGCAGATCGTTGGCCAGCGAGTTGCGCACGCCGGTGGGCATCTGTGTACTCATCGTGATCGTGATGCGACCCGTGTCCGGATCGAACTCGGCCAGCACCCCACGCGGCTCCATTGGGGCCGGTGCCAGGCGCTGGTTGTCGATGCGCATCGAAATCACGTGGGCCGCCTTGGCAAAGGCTTCATCGGCCTTGGCCTTGTCACCATGGCAGTTGCGTGCCACGACGTTTGAGCCAGCCGGCTCCCAGAGCAGCGGCGCATCGGGTGCGAGCGCAGCGGCTAGGTTGGGCACTGCAGGCAGTTCCTCGTAGTCGACGTAAACCGCGTCCCGAGCAGCCCGCGCCTGTTCACGGGTCTGTGCGACCACGACGGCAACGGCCTCGCCCACGAAGCGCGTTACCTGATGCGCCAGCGGGTACCGCGGTGGTGCGGTTGGCGCTGACCCGTCAGGGCGCTTGAACATGGACTGCGACACCATCGGTTGCACGCCGGCGGCCACCATTTCGGCGCCGGTGAAAACCGCCAGCACGCCAGGCATCTCAAGGGCGGCCGACGCATCGATTGAGTTGATCCGTGCGTGCGGATAAAACGATCGCACGAAGGCAAGGTGGGTCAGCCCGGGCCGGTCCACATCGTCAACATAGCGTCCGGTTCCGGTGACAAGCGTCGGGTCTTCCAGGCGGCGCACTGACTGGCCGCTACCGAATCGTCCATAAATTGGCTCGCTGCTCACGTGTCGTTCTCCTCGCGTTTCGCCGCGCTCATTTGCCGTTCATGACGTCTGCGGCCTGGCGCACCGCAGCGACAATGTTCACGTAACCCGTGCAGCGGCACAGGTTCCCTTCCAATGCATGACGAATCTCGTCATCGCTTGGATTGGGGTTGCTGTCCAACAGGCTGGCTGCGCTCATCAGAAAGCCTGGTGTGCAGAATCCGCACTGCAGGCCATGGCAGTCCACAAAAGCTTGTTGCAGTGGATGCAGTTCGCCATTCGGTGCCAGACCTTCAACAGTGGTCACCTGATGGCCGTCAGCCTGCGCCGCGAGCATCGTGCAGCTGCGCATCGCGCGACCGTTGACGAGCACGGTGCAGGCCCCGCATTGGCTGGTGTCGCAGCCAACATGGGTTCCGGTCAGGTCGAGGCGGTCGCGCAGCAGGTCGACCAGCAGCATCTGGGGTTCGACATCCTGCTCGGTGTCGATACCGTTGACTTTGAGCTTGATCTTGGTCATTGGGTCGGGTGTCCGATCAATTGATGTTGGAGGGAATTCCAGCTTCGCGGCGTCGGTCGTCTCGAAGCGGAAATGCAGGGTACGGGTTGCGTGGCGGCTCTACCGCGCTCACGCCGATGCAAGGCTAAACGCTGAGTTTAACTTGTGCGCCGCCTCGAATCAGTGCTGCGCGAACCAGAGGCAGCGAGTCATTTCCGAAATACAGGTCTTTTTCATGGACGAAAATGGTTGGCGAGCCGAATCCGCCGCGCGCGATCAGCTCCTCGGTGTTGGCTCGAAGCTGGTCCTTGATTCCCGGGGCTGTGATGCTTTGCATCAGCGGCTCGAAGGCCACCTGCGTGCGTTCGCAAAGCTGCAAGATGACCTCATCGCTGGAAATATCCAGATCCTGGCCGAAATAGGCCTCAAACGCGGCACGGGCGAAGGCTTCCAGTTTGCCCAGCGGCTCAAGCGCCAGACAGGCACGCATGACCTTGACGCTGTTGACCGGGAAGACCGTAGGTGGGAATTTGATGTTCAGCTCTGACAGTCTTGCCCAGTCCTGCATGTTTTTCAGCTGATAGTCGGCCTTTGCAGGGACCGGATTGGCGCGTGCGGCATAGACGCTCGGATTGATCGAATTGAAGACCCCACCGACCAGGAACGGTCGCCAGCGAACCGATAGCCCGAACTCAGCCGCCAGGGGCTGAAGGTTGTGAAAGGCCAGATAAGTCCAGGGGCTGGAGCAATCGAAGAAACACTCGAGGGCAAAGTGAGCACGACCGTCTGCCTTGGTTTTCCTATCCTGCGCGGGGGCGTTCTGCATGGGGTTTCCTCGGGTTGGCACGCACTTATTGTTCAAAGGATCCGGCTGTTGTGGCCGGCCCAATAGCGATCCTTGAGCAGGCGCTTGTAAAGCTTGCCGGTCGGATGCCGGGGTAATTCCTCTTCGAAATCAACCGAACGCGGGCATTTGATGTGCGAGAGGTGCGAGCGGCAGAACTCCATCAGCTCGGCCGCCAGTTCCGGACCAGCATCCCGCATATCGCGCGGCTGCACGACTGCCTTGACCTCTTCGCCGAATTCCTCATTCGGCACTCCGAACACGGCTACATCGGCGACCTTCGGATGCGTGATCAGAATATTCTCAGCCTCTTGCGGATAGATGTTCACACCGCCGGAAATGATCATGTAGGCCTTGCGGTCGGTCAGGTACAGGAATCCATCGCTGTCCACGTAGCCGACATCGCCCAGTGTCGTCCAGCCTTTCGCATTGCGCGATTCGGCGGTTTTCTTCGGATCATTGTGATAACTGAACGGCTTGCCGTCCGCGAAATAGACGGTGCCCGGCTCACCTGGGGACATTTCGTTGCCGTCCTCATCCGCGATCTTGAGCACACCGATGACGGCACGCCCAACCGTGCCCTTATGCGTGAGCCAGTCGCTGGATCCGACCAGTGTGATGCCGTTGCCTTCCGTGCCCGCGTAATACTCCCAGATGATCGGACCCCACCAGTCGATCATCTGCTCCTTGATCGGAACCGGACAGGGCGCTGCCGCATGGATTGCGCAACGCAGCGATGAGACGTCGTACTGCGTGCGGACCTCGGGAGCCAGCTTGAGCATGCGCACGAACATGGTCGGAACCAGTTGTGTATGCGTGACCCTGTGCTGTTGCACAAGCTCCAGGTAGCGTTCGGCATCGAAGTGCTCCATGACGATCACCGTGCCGCCGAGCGCCATCACGCGCATACAAAAACGCAGCGGGGCGGCGTGATAAAGCGGTGCCGGAGACAGATAGATCGTGTCTGGAGAGATGCCATAGACCTTCTTGCACAGCTCGGTCAGTCCGTTGGTGGCATCGATTTCGGTGCTTTCCTGAGGCGCAAACACGCCTTTAGGGCGACCGGTGGTGCCGGACGAATACAGCATGTCGCCGCCGGCGCATTCATCGGCGATGCGTTCGGTCGAATGCCCGGCGATTGCGCTCTCCCAGGATTCGTGTCCGGCAATCGTGCCACCAATCATCAGTCGGTCCTGTACGGCCGGAGTCTGCCCGAGCACCTGTTCTGCAAGCGGAGCCATGGCCATCGATGTGACCAGCATCTTCGCGCCGCAGTCGGTGATGATGTAGGCCGCTTCCTCTGCACCGAGTCGTGTGCTGAGTGCCGTGAAAATGATCCCTGAACGCTGTGCTGCCCAGCAGATCTCGAAAAAACGGAGCTGGTTCTCGACCAGGATCGCGATGTGATCGCCTGCTTTGAGGCCCCTTGCGCGGAACATCTGCGCGGCCTGATTCGAACGGTCTTCCAATTGCCTGTAGCTGACCGTTTCGCCTGAATCAGCCATCAGCAATGCCGGCTTTTCCGGCGTCGATTTCACGAAGTAGCTCGGATGCATAGAGGCCGCCTTGTCTCCTGAATGGTGTCTGCGCGAGCGCAAGCGGCAGCATATACCGAAGCACTTGACTGGCTATGCCAATGAAGAATCTGCAATTCCGTAACAGACCTTCCAGGGCACCAGACCACAGCCCAGACCCGGTGAAAAGCCGGATATGCCTTGCGTGAAATGCCCGTGCAAGCCTGGCGGATGGGCAGGGTGAGCGCGGAGCGTGGGTTATCGTCGAGGCCCCGGCGACCCGGCCCGGGTGGCAAACCAGATACCCGGCAGGATCAGCGCTGCTCCGGCGAAGTGATACCACTTAGGAGGGTCGCTGAGCACGGCCCAGGACAGCAGCGCAGCCCACAACGGACCCAGATACAGCGACAAACCGGTTTTGGCGGCGCCCAGTTCCCGCTGCATGTATGAATAGGCCTGGTAGGCCCCGAATCCGGGGGCGGCGGCCGCAACCAGGACCAGCAGCCACAGCGTCGGTGAGCTGAAGTCCGGAAGGCCCTTGACCGCGAGTTCGACGGCTGTGAATGGAAGCAGCACCAGCAGACCAGCAAAGGTGATGACGATGACACGCGCAAAGGCGTCCAGTGAACTTTGCCATTTGCGTAGCAGCAACGAATAGATCGTCCAGGAAATGACAGCGATGACCGTCCAGCCATCGCCGCGCGTGATCCGCACTGCAGCCAGATTCTCGATGGAGCCCTTGCTGATGACGAACAACATGCCCGCAAAGGCGAGTGCAATCCCCAACATCTGGCTGGCGGTGATCCGTTCACCAAACATGCGGGCCGAACTGGCAGCGATCATCACCGGCGCTAATGCGTACAGCAGGCTCATGTTGGTCGGGTTCGCAGTGCGCGCGGCTTCATAGACGAACGCACCACAAATCCACATGCCCAGTGCGCCAAGCACCAGCATCTGGCGCCATTCAAGACGCCAGGCTGCAGGGATCATCATCAGGCTGCGTCTGGCAAATGGCAGCATCAGCATCAAGGCGAAGCACCAGCGCAGCAACGCCATCATGTGTGGCTCGATCACGCCAACCGCAGCGCGTCCCACGATGTAATTGGTGGCCCACAAGCCCGGCGTGATTGCGAGCAGGCCATAGGCGAGGCGACGTCGGGCACCGGGCAGCATCAGTTGTTCCAGATCAAGGATTGGGAAAAGTCACAGAGAAGAAATAAATGGCTGAAGGCTGCCTTTGGACGCGATCGGATCAATCCGTGGAGCGCATTGATGCCGGTGCTGCGGCCTCCATGATCTCCAAGCGTTTTCGTCCCCAATAATCGCACGAGCCGCGGGCCGTGACCGTTCTTCTGCGCCACTGAAGTTCGAATGCGGAACGGCAGGGCCCCGCGTTTTGGCTGCAAACCCCAACCGGGAGCACAATGTTTTGAAGGCCTTAAAGGCGGCAGGCAGTTGGATACGATGAGCAGAAATGAAAAACGAATCGGTGTGCTGACCGGCGGAGGGGATTGCCCAGGCTTGAACGGCGTGATCAGGGCGGTCACCAAAACAGCTCAGAACGAATATGGGGCGACAGTGCTTGGCATCGAGGACGGCTTTGAGGGGCTGGTCGAGGGGCGTGCGCATGAACTGTCGCATCGTGAAGTTTCCGGAATTCTCGGGTTGGGTGGCACGATTCTCGGCTCATCCAACAAGGGCGACCCCTGGCATTACCCGGTCGAGGCTTCGGGCGGGCAGATTGAAATTCACGACGTCGCGTTCAAGGCAATCCGCAATTTCCAGCGCTGGCGCCTTGACTGCCTGGTCGCGATCGGTGGCGACGGCACAATGCAGATCGCGCGTCGATTGCAGGATGCCGGCGTGCCGATCGTCGGGGTGCCGAAGACCATTGACAATGATGTGCCCGGGACTGATGTCACTTTTGGATTCGACTCGGCGGTCTCGGTGGTCTGCGAGGCAATCGACCGCCTGGCTACAACCGCGTCATCGCATCATCGGGTCATGGTCGTTGAAGTCATGGGGCGATATGCGGGCTGGATCGCGCTGATGGGCGGAGTCTCCGGCGGGGCCGACTTGATTCTGATCCCGGAAATCGCGTTCACCTGGGAGTGTGTTTTTCGCAAGGTCAATGAGCGCCAGACCCAGGGTAAACGGTTCACGATGATCTGCGTGGCTGAAGGCGCGAAACTGCCCGATGGAACCCAGGTGATTCAGCAAATTGACCCCAGGCGCACCGACGCAAAGCGGCTCGGGGGCGTCGGCGCGCAGATCGCTCAGCAGATTGAATCCGCAACCGGGCATGAGACCCGTGTCACCGTGTTGGGCCATCTGCAACGAGGTGGACCGCCGACCTCGGCTGATCGTGTGCTTGCAACCCGCTATGGCGCGGCTGCCTCGAGACACGCCTGCCAGGGGCAGGGCGGGATCATGGTCGCGCTGCGTCACGGGTCGATCATCGCGTTGCCATTGGCCGAAGCGACCGGTGCCTTGCGGACCGTGAACCCGGATCATGACCTGGTGTCGGCCGCGCGCGCGGTCGGTACGAGTTTTGGTGATGCGTGAGCCTCGCACTCGCGCGCTTACTGCGCTGCGAGCATCGATGGGAATTTGCAGTCGCAGAACTGGCAGAGGGGCTGTCTTTGAGGAAGGGGGGCGTCGATGAGACCGGTTTTTAGAAACGCCCGTCCTGGGGATTACCCGGAGCTGATCTTGCTGCTTCAGCAAGCGGGGTTGTCCACGGACGATTTTTCAGGCTCCCGACTCGAATGGTTCTCGGTGGTCGCGGGCACGTCGCTGCTGGCCGCCGGTGCAATCGAGCCGTTCGGCAGCTGCGGTTTGCTCAGATCAGTCGTGGTCCGTGAGGAGGCACGCGGCGCCAGACTGGGCTCGGCCCTGGTGACCAGGCTCGAACAGAAGGCTGCGCAAGACGGCATCAACTCGCTCGTGCTGCTCACAGAGCAGGCGTCCGCGTTTTTCGAGGCGCTCGGCTACCAGCGTGTCTCCCGAGAGTCGATGCCAGAGCGAGTGCGTTCCAGTCGACAGTTCAGTTCCGATGGTGCGGGCAATGCCGTTTTTTTATGCAAACACCTACCGGTTCTGATGCAATCAGCTTGAAAGCCGGACAGATACGGGATAATCCGGTCCGATTAAACAGGGGTCGGATAGATGCTTTCACCTTTAAGACTGGCACGCATCCCCGCCGAAGACGAGGCGATGCGGCCCAAAATCCGGGAATTCCTGGACCGGGAATGGCAGGATGCGCCCGCCGGCATGCGCGCGCGCTCCTGGATGGGATATGACGAGAACTTCAGCCGCAAGCTTGCCCAGGCCGGCTTTGTCGGGCTGACTTTGCCGGTTCAGTACGGCGGTGGCGGACGCAATCCCTTTGCGCGTTTCGTCGTGGTTGAAGAACTTCTCGCGCGTGGCGCGCCGCTGGCGGCCCACTGGATCGCCGATCGGCAAAGCGGTCCGCTGATCCTGCGCTTTGGAACCGAGGAACAGCGGCAGTTCTATCTGCCGCGCATCTGTCGTGGCGAGGCCTTCTTTTGCATCGGCATGAGCGAACCGGATTCCGGGTCCGATCTGGCCAGTGTGCGCACGCGTGCTGAACGCGACGGCGACGGTTGGCGCCTGAACGGGCGCAAGATCTGGACGACCAACGCACATCATTCCCACTACATGATTGCGCTGGTGCGCACTTCCGGGACGACCGATCAGCGACAGGCAGGCCTCTCGCAGATGATCATTGACTTGTCGCAGCCCGGCGTGTCCGTGCGCCCGATCCATGATCTGACCGGTGATGCACACTTCAATGAAGTGATTTTTGACGATGTTCACCTGCCCGAATCGGCGCTGGTAGGTCCCGAAGGCAATGGATGGGCGCAGGTCAATGCCGAACTCGCCTTCGAGCGCAGTGGACCGGAACGCCTGCTGTCGAGCGTTGTGCTGCTCGATCAGTTGATCGCCTGGCTCAAGCAGCGCGGTGTCAATGATCCGGTCTCGCAGGCCGAGCTTGGCGCGATTCATGCCAGCCACGTGGTGTTGAGGGCCATGTCGATCTCGGTGACGGCGCT
>JAURMJ010000288.1 GCA_030830765.1 Quisquiliibacterium sp. | reverse complement strand
GATCAGGTCGGCATGCTCGGCCGCTTCGGTCAGCTCAACGCCGCGCTTGGCCCCGACTCCGGCAATCCAGCCGCCATCAGACAGTGCGACACAGATCGTCGAATGCCAGCCCGAGTATTTCATCTCGTGCCGTAACCGATGGATGCCGTCGCGCTGCACCAGACCCATGGTGCCGGCATAAAAGTACGGCCAGACGGTTTCGCTGCCGTGGGCCTGAGCTTTCAGCGCGAACTGCTCAGCGACGATGTCCAGCGCATCGGTCCAACTGATCTGTTCGAACTGCCCGCTGCCTTTCGCTCCTGTCCTGCGCAGCGGATGCAGCAGCCGTTCGGCGTGATGCACGCGCTGGGCATATCGAGAGACCTTCTCGCAGATGACCCCTGCCGTGTAGGCATTGCGCATGGATCCACGCACGCGACCGATGGTCCTGGCATCGATGCGCTCGACGTCAAGTGCACAGGTACTCGTGCAGTCATGGGGGCAGACCGAAGCGACGGTCTCGACCTGAGGAGCTGATTCGGCTTTGGCTGACATGGACGGATTATAGGTCTGGCAAGCGCGTGGGTCGGCTGGCTGGTTTCAGTTGGGCAGGCGGATGTTCCGGTCCCGGATCAGGCCGGAAAGCAACTTGATTTCCGCGGCGATGTTCTGGTCATACTGGGCAGCGTTGGCCGGCGAGATCACGGCGCCGATCTTCTCAAGTCGGCTGATCACCTCGGGTGACGCCATGGCCTTTTGCATCGCGTCGGAAAGCTTGTCGACCATCGCCTTTGGTGTCCCTGCGCGGGCAATGATTCCGTAGGTCGGCATGTAGGTCGCATCGCTGAAACCGGCTTCGGCCACTGTTGGTGTATTCGGCAGCGACGCAATGCGCGCATTCGCACCAACGGCAAGCGCCTTGAGCGTGCCTTTCTGGATCTGTGCGTTGGCCAGCGCGGCCGTCATCAGCCCCAGCGTGACCTGACCGCTTGCAATGTCCGCCACCATCGCCGGCTGCCCCTTGTACAGCACGTTACTTGGGTTCAGATTGGTACGTTTGAAGAACAGTTCCTGGCCCAGATGGTTCGAGGTGCCGATGCCCGGGTTCGAGACGCTGGCGGTGGCCGCGTTGGCCTTCAGGTAGTCGACCATCTGCGGCAACGTTTTGGCCGGGTGGCTGGAAGCGGTCACAAAGACATTCGGTGGCGCGCCGATCTGTCCGATTCCGATGAAGTCCGCAGTTTTCCATTTGGTCACCTTGGGCAGCAGGATCGGATTCGTGATCATGTTGGCGACGCCCATGGCCAGTGTGTAGCCATCCGCCGGTGCACGGGCCAATTCTGAAAATCCCACGGTGCCGCTGGCGCCAACCTTGTTTTCAACGACGATCGGCTGGCCAAGCATGCTGCCCATCCGCTCCGAAACCGCCCGTCCGACCAGGTCGACAACGCCACCGGCCGGGTACATCACGATCAGCCGGATCGGCTTGGACGGGTAGGGTTCGTCGGCGATTGCCGGCGCAACGGCCATCGAAAGGCAGCCAAGTGCGATTGCCCCGCTGAGCAGACCTTTCCATGCAGGATGGCGCTTGAAGGTGTCTGGGTTGGTCATGATCAAGTCTCCGTAGAAGGTTTCGTGCGCACCGGACTGCGATCGGTTCGCCCCTGAGTCAGCGATCCTCCTCTTTGACGCTGGCTTTGCGTGTTTTTGATGGCCAGGGGTTTCGCGTATTGGAACGCTGTGTTGTCTGAGCGCCTGCCTCCTGATGGGGCGGTCGCAGCCGCCTGAGGTCTTGGCTGGATAGGCCCGCGGCTTTCTAACGCGGCAGCGTTCGGATTAGGCCGTCGATCGATCGCACCAATTCGATTGATCGAGGGCTAGGCGCTCTGAGCAATGGTGGCCGCCGGCGCGCGGCAATAGCTTTGCATGCCAGGGAGGCAAGACATGAATGCGAAGCAGAGGCTGCAGCTTTTCACAGCGGTCACATGGGCCATGGACGCCATCATCGGGATCGCTCTTCGCCTGGCTGCGCTGCTGTTGCTGCTCTGGTGGTTATTGACCCCGGTTGCCAAGGCGGCCGTCTCTTGCCCGGTCGGCTCGTCCGGGCTGGGTCTTTATGCATCCGGAACGGGGTTGCTGGCGCAGATTGAGGCGCTCGCCGGTGGCGAGACGTTCAAGCTGGCCACGGGCGACACAAACGGCCTGACGTCTGCTTGCACACCACCCGAGCCCGCCAGCGTCGCGCTTGATGGGCCGACCAGCCTGGCGGGTAATCCGGTCGATCTCACGACGGGGGTCAAGCTTGAACGGGCCGTCGATGTTGATCTCGGTGGCGCGGGCCCTGGGGCTTCGGACGACGTGGCAGCGCTCGTGCTGTCTCGCTTCTATTCCAGCGCATCAGAGGGCAGCGAGGCGCTCGGGCCCGGCTGGCGGATCGGGCTGCAGGTCAGGCTCTACGCGCGACCCGGCAAAACCGGCCTGCAGTTCCAGCTTGCTCAGGGTGATGGGCGCCTGGTCAGTTTTGGCCCGGGCAGAAAGCTTTCTGAAGCTGTTCTGGTTCACGACGCGGTACTGCGCGAGGATGGCAGGCTCGAGCAGCATGCCAATGCGCAATGGCCCTGGTTATGGCGATGGCGCAGCGGTCGTCGTTTGCACTTCGATGAGGCCGGTCTATTGCGCCGGATCGAATCGCTTGCAGGCCCCGGTTTGCAACTGTCCTACGACGCGCAGCAACGTCTTGAACGGATCAGCAGCTCCGACGGACGAACGTTGCAGTTGCGATATCGCCGACAGGATTTTCGACGCGCTCCAACGAAGGGGTCACCGCTTTTCAATGAGCAACGCCTTGTTGAAGTGCGCCTGCGCGATGGTCTGCTGGTGCGCTTCGACTATGACGCAGCCGGCCGACTCTCGGCCGTGACGCGGGCGGACGGCAAGCAGACCCGATATCGATATGCCGACGGTCATCGCGCACGTCTGGTCGCCATCGAGCAGGACCAGGCGTTCAGTGAGTATCGCTACGACTCGCAGGGAAGGGTGAGCTATTCACGGGCGATGCATGACTCTGCGGAGCAGGCGCTGCAGTTCGAATATCGGCAAGAGGAACCCAATGAATCTTCCACCCTGATACGAATCGCAGGGCAACTTGTCGGCAGCTATCGCTGGCGTCTGGAGCCCGTGCGTGCAGGCCAGGCCGAGCCATCGGCAAGGGCTTCAGACAACGGGAAATCCGCGCCCCCGGCGGCGTCACTGCGGACAAGTCCGGCCCGTCTCGTTCACGCAAGCGGTCCGGGTTGCGCGCGCTGTCCGTTGACTGGTGTCAGTTATCGCTATGACACGGATGGACGACTTGTCGAAGTCCGTCGCCTGTCGGCTGCGCGACCAGGTGGCGTGCCCGGCAGACTTGTTGTGTCGCGGGATGTTCTGGGTCGGCCGGTGAAACTGGACTGGCAGTTGGCCAACCAGGCGAGATCCATTCAGATCACCTGGGCAAAGAGCGACG
>JAURMJ010000287.1 GCA_030830765.1 Quisquiliibacterium sp. | reverse complement strand
TGCCCCCCGCAACAAGCTGGCGCACCTGCTCTGCTGTCTGCTCGACCGTCAGACCAACGCTCGGCTTGATGATCGTGCCGATCAGCGGACCCTCCTCGACCTGGGCAAGCCTGCGCGTGCCTTCGATGCCAAAGCCCGGGCCGGGGTAGGCCTGTGCAAATTCGATCGGCAATCGCAGATCCGTCAGCCGCAGGCCGGTCACGGCGCGCAGCTCAAACAGGTTGCCAGCAACGGTCGCCATCAGTGTCGGCAGACAGGCACCCAGATTTTCAAGCGGCCAGGAAAGTTCCAGCAGACACTGCGTATAGCGTGCGGCCTTGACCGGTGTGGGCAGACTGGGCGCGCCAACCGACTGGAGCACCTCAAGTCGCTCAACACGCGCACCCGAACGCATCTTCAGTTCCGGGGTCTCATTGGGCAACGCAATAAAGGTGCCGCTGGACTGCTCGCCGGCAATCGTCTCGGCGGCGCGAGCCGGGTCATCACCGGTTTCCAGCCAGTAGCTGGCGTGGATTCGCTCAGGCATTGAACGAGATGTCATGAATTTTTTCTCAACAGTTCGCGCACAGCAGCGACGACCCGCACAGCCTGCATCCGGGCTTCAACCTCCAGATTGGCTGCGTATCCCGCGGGCACCCGCGGCGCGCCAAGCCTGGCGACCCTGCAGCCGGTTTGCTCGGCCACGGTTGCAGCGATCTCAGCACCGAAACCCCCGGCTTGAACGGCTTCGTGGACAACCAGCAGACGACCGGTGCGCGCGCAATCTGCAAGCACGGCCTCGCGATCCCAGGGCCAGATTGTGCCCAGGTCGATCAAGCTGGCATCGATCCCTTCGGCAGCCAGGGTGTCGACTGCCGATGCACACTCATGCACGGCCAGCGACCATGAAACGATCGTCAGATCCTTGCCGACTCGAAGCTGGCGCGCCTTGCCGAAATGCGCCTCTGCGCTGGTATCCACCTCGCCTTGCAGTCCCCAAAGCTCCTTATGCTCCATATAGACAAACGGGTCTTCAGCGCGCAGCGCAGCGCGCAGCATCGAATAATTGTCCTGTGGCGTCGACGGGCAGACGACGACAAGCCCAGGAATATGCGCAAACCAGGCTTCAAGACTTTGCGAATGCTGACCGGCTGAGCGGCTCCAGACCCCGATCGGCAATCGGGCCACCAGTTGCACCCGTCCCTGCCCACCGAACATATATCGGTTCTTGGCAGCCTGATTGACGATTTCATCAATTGCGCACAGCGCAAAGTCAACGACGCGCATCTCGATGACAGGCCGCATGCCAGCCAGCGCCATGCCGACTCCGGCACCCATGATCGTTGATTCGGAAATCGGTGTGTCGATGATGCGCATCGGCCCGAAAGCCTCCTGCATCCCTTTGTATTGCCCGAAGATCCCACCGCGTCCGATGTCTTCACCCATTGCGATCACGCTTGGATCGTCATGCATCGCATCGCTCAAAGCAGCAACGGCGGCCTGCGCGTAATTCATGGTGCTCACCGCCATTGACCTGCTCCGATCGTCTGAACATCCTGATAGGCCCACTCAAGCGGCGGGGCTGGGCTGGCGTCGGCAAATTCCACGGCGAGGCGGATTTCCTCAAGCGCATCGGCATCGGCCTGATCCAGCAAGGACAAAGACACTCCGAGATCAGCAAGGCGACGTCGAGCCCTCGCAATCGGATCGGCATCAATGGCTGCCTGCAATTCAGCCGGGTCGCGATAACCTTGAGTGTCGACCGACACATGCCCTTTGACCCGGTAGGTCCGCGCATGCAGAAAGCGCGGTCCGGCACCGTCACGAACCTCGGCGATCAGCTTGGCGGCAACCTGGGACACTTCGGCAACATCGTTGCCATCAATCGTGCAGGCCGGAACCCCGATTGCACGTGAACGCTCTGCCGGACCGGCACCAGCGATCATCGGTCCGGATGCGGTTGTTGCTGAATACTTGTTGTCCTCACAGACAAACAGCACCGGCAGGTGATAGATCGCAGCCCAGTTCAAGGACTCCATGAACGGACCACGATTGATTGCGCCATCCCCGACAAAGCAGGCCACAATCTGTTTACTACCCTGCAACTTGAGCGCATGCGCAGCCCCGCAGGCAATCGGCATGCCGGCTGCCACGACGCCATTGGCACCGAGCATGCCGACCGAAAAATCAGCGATGTGCATTGCGCCGCCCTTGCCGCGATTTGATCCGTCCGAGCGTCCAAACAGCTCGGCCATCATCCGGTTCACATTGGCGCCCTTGGCCAGCGTATGGCCGTGACCGCGATGCGTACTGGTCAGCAGATCAGCTTTCTGGAGATGGGCACAAACACCGGCGGGGATGGCTTCCTGCCCGATCGACAGATGAAGCGGTCCACGGACCTTGGCATTGCCAGTCAGGGCCGCGCCGAGCACTTGAACCCCCCCGGCACTGGCGATCTCAGCCGCGTTCTCGAAGGCCCGAATTCGCGCCATCGTCCGATACAGCTCGAGTTGATGTTCGATGCTCATACACTCTCCCGGATACGAATCCAGGGAGTTTACAAGGCAGTGCGTCTGCCCAAGGCGCAGCGGCCGATGAAGATCAGGTCGGCAGCAAATCCAGTTGTTGGACCGCAGACAGCAGTGCAGGCTTTCGGTATGGCTTGGGAATCAGTCGACCAGGCAGATTTGCCGTTCCCTTCTCCACCAGCGTGGCTGCATAGCCCGAAGTGATCAGGACCTTGATTTCAGGTTGGACAACTTTGGCTTCGCGCGCCAGCTGAACACCGTCCATACTGCCGGGCATCACGACATCGGTGAAAAGCAGGTTGAATTTTTGCTTCCTGAGCAACGCAAGCGCCGAGTCCGGATCATGGACACCCACCACGTTGAAGCCAATCGATTCAAACCAGTTGCAGGCCAGTTCACAGAGCCCTTCTTCATCATCAACGACCAGCACCGACACCGATGCAGACTGACCATTGCCGGCTTGCGCAGACTCCTCAGCCGCCCTGAGTGGCGTTCGTGAGTTGATCAGGTTGGCCGCCTTGCGCGCCAGGCGTCTCAACTCGGCCAGCTGACCTTCGCTGAGGTGATGAGGTTTATTGTCCAGTATGCACAGCGTACCTAAGGCATGCCCCACCGAATCGGTCAGCGGCACACCCGCATAAAAACGGATGAACGGCTCGCCCGACACCAGCGGGTTGCCGGAAAAACGCGAATCCTGCAATGCGTCTGCCACAACCATCGTTTCATTGGGGCTGCGGATTGCGTGCGAACAGAACGCGACATCGCGCGGCGTCTCGCAGATATCCATTCCGTGACGTGCCTTGAACCATTGCCGATCCTGATCAACCAGCGACACGAAGGCAATCGGGACACCGCAGACGCCGGCTGCAGCTGCGACCAGCGCATCGAACTCCGGCTCCGAGTCCGTATCCAGAACACTCAGAGAGCGAAGCGCCTGGAGACGGGAGGACTCCTGCGCCAGGAACAGGTCGATTTCCGCCGTGAGCGCAGGAAGATAGATCTGCACGCAGGTTCCCGATCCGGGTGTGCTGCGGACCTGCGCATCACCGCCCATTCCCCGAGCGAACGCGCGGACCGAAGTCAGCCCCAAACGCACGCCTGCGTGATCGGCACTGGTCGTCAAGACCGGCTCAAAAACCTGCGCGAGCGCCTGCTCATCCATACCCGGTCCGGTATCGGTCATTTCAATGACGGCATACCAGCCAGCAGGCAACTGATTACGCGCATCAGCATCGCTTTGCGCATCCATCTTTTCCAGACGCGAACGCAGCAACACCTCGCGCCGTCCGTTTGTCCCGCGCATTGCATCACGCGCGTGTTGGATCATATTCAACAGCGCCAGGCGGAACGCCCTCTCATCGATCGACACAACCAGTGGAGCATCTGCAAGCCAGCTCCGCACGTCGACGGCATGGCCGGCAGAAACCCGGAGCAGCGGCAACATCTTTCCGATGACATCGTTCAGATCGGTACGCTCAATCTGCATGGGTGCGCTTGCGGCGACAGACAGCAAAGCGTGAGTCAATTCTGCTCCGCGCTCAGCCGACTGCGACGCCGCCCGATAGCGGCGCTGGATACTCTCCTCATCGGGCAGTTTCTCGGCAAGCGTATCCAGATTGCCGACCATGATCGCCAGAATGTTGTT
>JAURMJ010000286.1 GCA_030830765.1 Quisquiliibacterium sp. | reverse complement strand
TGTGGCACGACCAACCTGGTCGACGTTGTCGAATATGCAGACCCGGTGACCGCGAAGGGCTTTGTGTTCATGGACACCCCGGGATATGACCCGGTCTCGGCAACCGGCCAGGTGGCCGGCGGCGCGAACCTGAGCTGCTTTACGACCGGTCGTGGTTCGGTCTATGGCTGCAAGCCATCACCCTCGATCAAGCTGGCCACCAATCAGCCGCTCTACGACCGAATGATTGAAGACATGGACGTGAACTGTGGGCCGATCATCGAGGGCAGCGTCACCGTGCAGCAGAAAGGGCAGGAGATATTCGAGCTGATTCTGCGCGTAGCCAGTGGCGAGGCCAGCAAGAGCGAGGCGCTCGGAGTCGGCAACGATGAGTTCGTGCCCTGGACACTCGGCGCAGTCATGTAACAGAAAAGAGCGCGTATCGGCTCGTACACGCGATTCTCCGAACGCGCGCTCCTTAGATCACTCCGATGAACCCCAGGCCATAGTTGGCGCCCAACCATTGCGCATAGTCGGACATGTCGACATCGGCAGCAAGCGTGGGTTCACCGTACACATCAGGGCGAGGCTGCGGGTACCAGTCAATGAACTGTCCGGTATCCCGCCATTGCATTCCCTCGACGTTTGCCTGCCGCTGCCAGGGTCGGGCTGAAATCCATCCCCAGTCGTTTCGGTAAAGCACTTCGCGATCCCCGCTGCCGAAGCTTGAATCGTGCAGCAGCGGCGATGTGACCCTGGCAAGCTCACTGCTCAACGCAAACATCCGCAGCCCTGCAGCGCGCGCCTGCTGATGCATCCAGAGCAATGTCACATCCGACAGATCTCCTTCGGCATATGAGCCGCCGACATCGGCATGTGCGCCGACAAAGCCGCGCTCGATCCTGACACCAGCCAGCGGGCTGCCCACGATTGACTCGACAGGGAACAGGAAGCGATGCTCGTTCAGGGCGACTGCGTGTGCCACATAGGCAGCCTGCTCTGGGATTGCAAGTCGCCAACCCGCGTTGGATAAGCCGTTGGCCCCGAACTGGGCGACCGTGTCCCATAGGCCGATGAACCGCAAGCGCACGCAGGCACCAAGCTTGATGAAGCTGCCGTCGGCAACCCGGTCGGCAATCCGATTAGAGAAATCGCGGGCCATGGCTGCGCCCCGCGAAAATCCGATCACATCGACATTCAGCGCCTGGCCTGTACCAGGCGAACCTGCGACATAGCGCTCCAGTTCGGCAACAAGATAGTCGACCCGCATCCGGGCGGTATTCGCGTTCAGCGCATCAAGGCCATTGGTTTGGAGACCGCTTGTCCGATCATCACGACCAACCCCGGCCATGTACCAGACACGACCATCCGCATAGGTTTTCGCCAGCTTGTAGACATTCGACCAGTCATCCTGCCGGCTCGGGGGGTCGCCGTTGTCGGTTCCATCGAATGCAAACAACAGCAGACCGCTGGGATCAATTTTCGAGAGCGGATCATTGGCTGCATAGACGTAAGGATTCGGGCCCCCGACCGTGCCCAGCGGATCGGGACTCAGATAACGCCCGGAGTCCGGGTCGTAATAGCGATGGTCGTTGTAGTGCAGGCCGGTTTCGGTGTCCTCGAATTGACCGGGAAGGCGCAGAGCAAGATCAAAGCCGGGCATCGACACATCGCGGTGCGCGGATAAAAGGCGACCGAATGGCGCGTAATCGGCCCGTCAGATCACACGCGAGCGCTCGTCCGTGACGACCTCAGGGGCGCCCAGGTGATTCAGGTGCAGGTAACGCAGACGATAGCCTCCTGCAACCGGGCCCGCATTGATCCGGTCAAGCACGGCCACTGGCCGATCCGCGAGATAGACGTATTGACGCGTCACCCCGCCATGGGCGTCGACCTCGGCCAACAGCCGGCGCTGTGCATCATGGATGAAAAGGGTTTCCTGCGAGCCGACCTGCTTGGAGATACGCTGACCGCGATGGTTGTAGCGATAACGCGCGATGGTTCTGCCGTGCTCAATGACTTCGCGCAGCAGACCACGACCATCCCAGCGATACACGCGTGAGCCTCGGGCAACGATCCGGCCGGCGGCATCCCGGTGAATGAGTGTCGGTGTCATCGAAGGGGGCGACGCGTGTGGGGCCACCCGTTCTGACGCTTGTAACGAGGTCCAGTCTGTGCGCTGCAGCTGATTGCTTGCACCCGGGGAGCTGTAGCGGATCGCCGAGGCCATCCGAACATCCTTTTCGACCTGCCCCGAAGACGCGTTGCCGATGTCACTGTTCTGTTCGAACAATCGGTTGCCGTTGTGGTCATAGGCGTAACGCCAAGCCCGGACGGCTGGTGTGGAGAGAGGCGATGCGGGCGAAGGATTCGACCGAGCCGCCGGTTCCGGTTCAGACTTATAGACGGCCTGCAGCAAGCGTCCGAACCGGTCGTAACTGTAGTGTTGCCGATCGGCTCTGCGCCAACCAGTCAGTCGCCCGTCCTGATCGAACTGCATTCGATGAGACAAAACATCCTGCCGCTCGCGGCGCAGCCTGAAATGAGCCTGATGAGCAATCACGGAAGGCTTACCCGCGACATCGAAATCAAACCGCGCCACAACTCCGTTGCCGAACACCATGCGGGCAAGCCCTTGCCGCTTTCGGCTCAACGCACTGACAATCGGTTGCGACCAACCTTCGCCCCGTGGCCGCCAGTCCAGCGCAATGATCTGTCCACTCGTATCGCGCCGCAAAACGATGTCGCCGCCTCCAGGAAGAGACCACGAGGAAAGTTGCCCGTCCAGGTCGTATCGATAACGGGTTGTGAATGGCAACGAACGCCCTGCAGCATTCGTCAGTACGATCCGATGCGCGATCAGCCGCCCCTCGGAATCACGCTTGAATGATTCACTGAAGTCGGTCTCATCGACGGCAATCAACTGGTTTCCCGTCCAGTGCAACTTCACATCGTGCTGACGGCTCTTGGCGACGTTGACATCCCTCTCAGAATCCGAATCCGAGCTCACGAAGAATCCTGAATCAGCATCGGCATGCACCATCACCTCTGCCAACGGTTTCGCATCCGGATCAGGTGCATCTCGAACCATCTGGCGAACCAGTCTCCCCTGCGGGTCATACGAATAGCTCGCAATCGCGCCGTCTGCCCGTTGCTCGCTGACCAACCGATCCTGCTCATCGAATCGACGACGAACCAGGCCAGCAGCGACAGACCACGGCGCGACGAGCCGACCAAAATCGTCACGCCAGCGCAGCAGAGAATCCTCTGGACTTTGGCTCTCCGACCAGCCTGCATCGCGCATCGACGCAAAACCCGGAAATTGCGATCGACGAGTGACAACCTGCACGGCAACCTGGAACCGTCCTCCAGGCAGCGGAGCAATCACCGGCGAAAACCCTTGCTGCTCGAATGCGAGCACACGGCCTGCATCGTCGCGAACCGGACGCATGCGCACCTGCCGCCCCGCTGTTTGGCTTGGCCAGCGCATCTCAATGACACGGTCCGCAGCGTCGCTCTTTG
>JAURMJ010000033.1 GCA_030830765.1 Quisquiliibacterium sp. | reverse complement strand
TGGCTAATCTCATTGGGCGTCAACATTGATTCTGTGCGTGCGACCCAATCCTGGGGCGTAATGTTTCCAACCGCAAACGGCGGGAGGTTGCTACCCTCTGGCGGCTCGATCACGGTGCGTTCATTCTTCGGCCCGCCTGGTAATGGCTTGCCATTGTTTTGCAATGCCACCAGGCGCTGAGTTTTCAGCCTTGCCCGTTCAGCGGTATCAGCCTCTGGGAAAGTAAGGCCTTGGCGAGGTGTTGCTCGCCCACCTGCAGGCGCTGCCTCAAGCAACAATCCCTGCTTCCGAAGGAAATCTTCGGCAAGCCTTCCTGCGGTTGGCCCAAGTTCTTTACCGACCTCGACCGCAGCTCGGCCTGTAGCCTTGCCAATTTCAGTTGCAGTCTTACCAGCGCCGAACAATTCGCCGACCGTCTCGGATACCTTCGCGCCCTCGCGCCGCATCTGGTCGGTCTCGCCAGCCGGAACCAGTGGAATGCCAAGCGTCTCGTCTAGAAACTTCCTGACATCCTCAGTGGTCGGCAGGATCGTCTTGCCCTGTGTGCCGCGCAGGAACGCATCGAGCCGGCCTTCGCCTTGCTGCGGGCTGACTGCAGCTGCAATGCCGCGGCCCAGGCTGATGATGTCGCCAGGCAATCCAATCGTGCCCTGGATGGCACCCTTCGCCAGGCCCGCAGGAACATCCGCTGCCATTTTGCCGAATGTCGACAGCGGCATGTTCTTGGCATCAGCTGGCAGCGTGCCGACCGTGGCGCCCATCGCCGCTTCCTGCAGATCCGGCGCTGCCTCCTCTGGGGGCATTGCAGGATAATTATTCTGAAGATAGTTGTCGACGATGCGCTGCTCGAGCGGAGAGTAGGGGGTCATCGCGATACTCCACGCAGGGTGCGCTGATGCCGCTGCAGATAATCAATGTCATCTGGCCGCAGTTTTTTGTACTGCTTCAAAAGATCATCGAGGTTGGTGTTCTCGTCAATCGTCACTTCGGGCGGCAGTCTCTTTTCTTTCTTTAGATCTGTTACCGCGTCCTCGATTGCCTTGCGCGACCGCACCTTGTTTGCGTCAGCCCGATCGGTCTGGTTGTACTCGTCGACCGCTTTGCGTGCCAGATCTCGGTACGGAACACGCGATAGCCCTGGGTTCTGCAGACGCCAGTCGTTCAGCATAGTGTTGTACCGCTGCGTGATGGCATCGTTCTTGTCGATCTTGAACTGGTCATCCTTGCTCGCAAACACGCTCGCAACGTCAGGAACGCCAGCCGACTGACGGATGAATCGGAATGCCTCGGATTGATCCTTATCAGACCGCTGGATCAGGCGACGGTTGAGATCAACGAACTGCTGACCATTCATGCCGGCACGGTTCGCTTCTCTCATCAGCACGTCGAAGTTCTCAATGACTCCGTTATCGATCAAGGTCTCGATCCCAGCCTGCGCATATCTGTCGCCAGGCCTTCCCTGCGGATCGAGGAACTTTTCAACCTGCTCGACAGACAGCGTGCGCGTCCTGACGATCGCCTGCGCCAGGTCACGCTTCTGCGATGCCGGCGTCGCGGGATCGAAGTAGGTGGCCATCAAGTTCTGCGCTTCGTTCTCGCGGTTCTGCTTGTCGATCTTCGCGTCATCGTCGCGTTTGGCGATCCTGGCAGACACTTCAGCGCGGAAGTTCTTGATGATCTCGTTGGTCGCCGCCGGATCAAGGTTCTTGATCGCGTTCATCATCGGCGTGAACTTGTCATCAAACAGCATCGCACCGGAGCGCAGTGCGCTGATCGTGCGCGTCGTGTCTTGGAAGTAGCGATCGTCCTCCATCAGTTTGGTGGTGATCGCGTTGACCTGCGCGGCCATGATTGCGCTTTGGATCTTGGTGCTGTACTCGCGCTGAACGGCAACATCGCCTAGCAACATGGCAGCATCGGTCACGTTCTTGCGATGCACCTCGGCCCGCTGCAGGAATGTGTCAGGATCTTGCATCGCCTCGGCGAACATGAGGCGCTGCGTGTTGTCCATGTACTGATCGATCTTGATGCGCCGAATAGACTGCTCGCGCTTCAGCTGCTCTTCGTAAGCGGCATTGAGCACGGTATTCCCGTGCGTAGCCATCGTGGCGCGGAACTTGAGTGCGGCCTCCGGGTCTGCAGAGGCGAGTGCCTTTGAGTACCCGTTGCTGATCGTGGCGATCCTTTGGCTGATATCTTCGCCGGTGACCTTTCCGGCTTTGACATCGGCCAGCATCTTCACCAGTTCGTTCTTGCCCTCCATCTCAAAGTGAGACGCGAGCTCAAAACTGCGTGCCTTGCGCAGCGCCTGGCCGAAGATGCTGCCCTGCAAGCCAGCATCCATCGGAAGGCCATTCTTGGCCATCTCGATCTGTTCCGGCGTGATCGGGTTGTCTGCAGCAAACTGCATCGCCTCAATCGGCGCCAGGCGCCCAGCCTCTTGGAATGCGCTTGCGCTCATCCTGTCAAGGATCTGTGCCATTGTCCCAGCCTGCTGAGCTGCGGCCCTGGCCGCTATTGGCTCGACCTGGCCTGGGCTGACCTGCGCCATCGGTACGCCACCCTGCGCACCCCGCAACATGATCTGACCGCCTTCAACAACTGGTAGCGTAGCCATCAGACTGCCCTCGCGAATCTGCCAGCGCCTTCAGTCAGCGTAGCCCCGGCCATCAATCCACCGGTGCGGCGCGTGATCGCTGCTGCAGATTCAAGTTGCCCAGCACCGCGCCTGGCCTGGAACAGGTTCAGATAGTTCTGGTATTCGGTCGACTGCAACATGGCCGTCGCGTCCTCGAATCCGAGCACGCGTGCGGTCAGCGCATTCAGATCGGCAATGCCGACATCGCGCATCGTCGCTGCAACATTCTCGCGTTGGATGCCCGCTGCGCTGCCTTCACCGAACGCCACGCCGGCAGCAGCTGCTCGAGCTCTTGCTGCAGCGTTAGCGCGGCGCATGTTCTTGAGCAGGGTGTTGCCAGCGATCTGGTAGTTTTGGGCCTCCATCTCGGCCCGCTTGAGCGTCCGGCCTGCCTGCACCGCGGCATAGGTCTCGGCCATGTCGGCGCGAACCTCGGCCACCGCCAGCGTGTCGCGGGCCTGCACCAGGTACGCGGTCTGCTGGTTGATGGCCTGCGCCATCTGGGCCTGCGACGCACCATAGGCACCGATGAG
>JAURMJ010000285.1 GCA_030830765.1 Quisquiliibacterium sp. | reverse complement strand
TCATCATCCTGGATCCGGTCAACCTGGATGTCATCAAGAAGGGCCTGACTGCAGGCGTCCGCAATTTCGTCGGTGGTAACTGCACGGTCAGCCTGATGATGATGGGCCTGAACGGCCTGTTCCGCGAAGGGCTCATCGAGTGGATGAGCGCGATGACCTACCAGGCGGCCTCCGGCGCCGGCGCCCAGAACATGCGGGAACTGATCTCGCAGATGGGGGCGATTCACGCCTCGGTTGCACCGCAACTGGCTGATCCGGCTTCTGCCATCCTGGAAATTGATCGCACCGTTGCCCAGACCATGCGCTCGCAAGGTTTCCCGGTCGAGCATTTCGGAGTTCCGCTGGCCGGCAGCCTGATTCCCTGGATCGACAAAGACCTGGGGGACGGTTCATCCCGCGAAGAATGGAAGGGCGATGCCGAGTGCAACAAGATTCTCGGTCTGCCTGCGCGAGGTGAAGGCCATATTCCGGTCGAGAGCATCTGCGTGCGCATCGGAGCGATGCGCTGCCACAGTCAGGCGCTGACGATCAAGCTGCGTCAGGATGTTCCGCTGTCCGACATCGAATCACTGATCGCATCGGCCAATGACTGGGTTCGACTGGTGCCCAACAACCGAGAGGACAGTGTCCGTGATCTGACGCCAACGGCGGTGACCGGTAATCTTCATATTCCGGTCGGTCGCTTGCGCAAGCTTGCGATGGGGCCTGAGTTCCTGAGCGCGTTCACAGTCGGAGATCAACTGCTTTGGGGGGCCGCTGAGCCGCTGCGGCGTATGTTGCGAATTCTTGTCGACTGAATTAATCGGCCTTGCGACGGGCGCAGGCTGCCGCTCATCGTATCGTGCAGTCCACAGCAGGTGGAGCCGGGCACACTGCGCGTCCGAACTGGCTTGCTTGCCCTTCAGGCAGGTGCTAGGCTCCAAAAGCTATAAGCCCACGGGGAGAGGTGTGACTGCGGGGACTCATATGTTCAAGTTGACCAACCGGATTCTGGCTGGCAAGCAGATCGCTGCTGCGATCGCGTTCGCCTTGTGCGCGTCCATCGGACAGGCGCATGCAGCAGGTCTGGGGCGGCTGACCGTTCAGTCTGCGCTGGGTCAACAGCTTAGTGCCGAACTCGAGATCACGGCCCTGGACGGCAAGGAAGGATCATCGCTGACCGCAAGTCTGGCACCTGAAACCGCATTCAGGGAGGTCGGACTGGCCTACAACCCGGTCCTTCGTTCGCTGCGATTCTCGGTCGAACGTCGTGCTGACGGAAAACCCGTTGTACGGATCGTCTCGCCACGCCCGCTTAATGAGCCGTTTGTCGAGATGCTGGTCGAACTCAGCTGGGCCGGTGGGCGCTATGTGCGGGAATACACCTTCCTGCTTGACCCGCCCGAGTTGCGGATGGGGAAAACGGAAACTTTGGCTGGACGCGATACGCAGCAGCCTGCGGTCGTCTCCGCTCCAGTTGCACGCGTGCAGCCGCTCGAGCAAAAAGCGACACCTCCAGCGGCGGCACCCGCTCGCCCCGGCTCGGCGCAGAAGCCGCTCGCCCAGGTCCGCCCGGCGGACGCCGCACCGACCGTCGTCGAAGTCAAACGCGGTGACACGCTCAATGCCATTGCTCGCCAGGTCAGGCCTGACGGAGTCAGCCTCGATCAGACGCTGATCTCGTTGTATCAGGCCAATCCATCGGCGTTTTTCGGCAGCATTCATCAGCTGCGCGCTGGTGCAAGTCTGCAGATCCCCGATCGCCAGGTGATGGCCTCGGTCGACCAGGCCGAAGCCAGGCAACAGATCCGCATCCAGACCCGAGACTTCAATGCCTATCGGGCCCGGCTTGCAGCACAGGTCCGCACGCTCCCGGCTGACAAGGCCGGACGGGCGGCAAGCGGCAGCGTCACGGCCCGTGTCGAGGAGAAGGACACCGGAGCCGATGCAGCCGATCAGCTTCGTTTATCCAAATCGGGCGATGCGTCGGGTTCCGGCGCCGTCACTGGAAAAACCGGCTCAGCGTCCAGCAAGACAGTAGGCGTGGAGCAGAAAGTTGCTCGCGATGCCGCGCTGAAGGAATCAGAGTCCAGGGTGGCTGATCTTGAGAAGAATGTCAGCGACCTGCAAAAGCTGCTTGAACTGAAAAACCGTCAGCTCGCCGAGTTGCAGAAAAATCAGGAGGCGCAGGCTGCGGCTGGCAAGTCGGTCACCGGTTCGATCGTGCAGGCTCCCGCGCCTCCCGTGAAGGCTGGACCGGCGACGACCGCTGTCGGGGCTCCGGTACAAGCACCGGCGCCCGCTGAAGCGGGAAAACCAGCCGATGGGAAAAAAGCCGATGCGGCGCAGCCCGACAAGTCGCCTGACGCTCCAAAGCCTGCCGTGGCTTCGCAGGCCAAACCTGCGACCGTGAAGCCGGTGGCTTCGAAACCAGCTCCGGCCCCTGCGCCCGAGCCAAGTTTCATCGATGACCTGACTGACAATCCGCTGATGCTGCCCGGGATCGGCGCGATCCTGGCCTTGGCCGCTGGTTATGGCTGGTACGCAATGCGTCGGCGGCGCCGGGACGAGGCTTTCGAGGACAGCCTGATCGATTCCGAGGGGTTTGCCACCAATTCGCTGTTCGGTACAACAGGCGGCCAGAGCGTGGACACCAGTGAAAGCGTCTTTGGAACCAGCATTCAGGATTCGGGGGTCGATGTACACCCGACCGAGGTGGATCCGATCGCCGAGGCCGAGGTGTATGTGGCATACGGCCGCGATGCGCAGGCCGAGGAAATCCTGGTCGAGGCCTTACGTCGGCAACCTGATCGGCAGGCAATCCGGGCCAAACTGCTTGAGATCTACGCGAATCGCGAAGAGACCGAGAGTTTCAACGAAACAGCCTCGGAAATGTATGAAATGACCGGCGGGCAGACCGAGGACTGGGGCAAGGTAGTGTCGATGGGGTACCGCCTGGATCCTGGCAATCCGTTGTACGCGCAGGGTCAGAGCGATGATTTTCAGTCCGCTCCAGCCGCTGCGGGTGCGGCGCGCTCGTCGTCTGCCGATGATGACGATGCCGATTTTCAGGCCTTCCTGAACACTCGGATCGGCGAACCGGTGGAAGACACACAGACGCTTTCGGTCGCCCCGGAGTCAATGACGCTGCCTGGGCCGCAGGTTGCCTGGGATCAGGACGAGGCCGTTGCCAGACCCGCTCCGCGTGAGACCAGTCCCGCTGAACCGATGATCGACTTCAATGTGCTCAAGGACACCTCGGCCATGACCGCGGATGTCGCGCCGGTCGGTGCATCAGAGGACGCCCGCAACGAGGCTGCCCCGACACCGGATCG
>JAURMJ010000284.1 GCA_030830765.1 Quisquiliibacterium sp. | reverse complement strand
TTCCAGTTCTTGCCCTCGGCTTCCTTCTTTTCTGCGTCAGTCAGATCATCCCACCAGCCCAGCTTCTTGATCAGCTTGTGATCAAACTCCGGGTAGCCTGTCTTGATCTCGGCGCCCAGCGAGTGCGAACCGTCTCCAGCAAGCAGCGAGACACCGTCCTTTTCAACTCCGAAACGGGCTCGGAAATTGCCGCCACCATCCATCACGTGCCGGGTCGTGTCGTAGAGGTTCGGGGAGCCAGGATGCTTGATTTCAGCAGTGCCAAAACACGGCCATGGCAGACCGAAATAATCCCCGTCGCAGGGGCCGCCCTTGGCACGCAACGTCTTGATGTCGAAGGTGTGCATGTTCTTCATATGCAGCTTCAGACGCTCTGGTGACTGGCCCGTGTAACCGATGGTCCAGACGCCGCGGTTGACCTCACGCAGGATTGATTCAATTTCCGGTTCGTTCCACTCGACCCCATGCTTCTTGTAGCGAAGCATCTTGAAGTTCTTGCTCAGCTGCTGCCCAAAGCCCAGACGATCAGCAAGTGCCTGCATCAGCGTGTGGTCGGGCATCGACTCGAACAGCGGATCGATGACCTTCTCGCGCCACTGAATCGAACGGTTCGACGCTGTGCACGAGCCGGAAGTTTCGAACTGAGTGGCAGCAGGAAGCAGGTAGACCGCGCGATTGGGATTCACCGACTCACCGGGCATTGCCGCCATTGCCGCAGTGGCTGACGGATAGGGGTCGATCACGACGAGCAGATCAAGCTTATCCAGCGCCCGTTTCATGTCGAGACCACGTGTCTGCGAGTTTGGCGCATGACCCCAGAAAATCAGGCCTTTGACGTTGTTTTCCTGGGCAATCAGCTCCGGTTTTTCCAGCACCGCGTCAACCCAGCGCGACACGGTGGTGCCGGGCTTGGTCATCATGTCTTTGGAAAAACGGCCTTTGATCCAGTCGAAATCGACATCCCAGACCCGGGAGAAGTGCTTCCAGGAACCTTCTGCAACCCCGTAATATCCGGGCAGCGAATCGGGCATCGGTCCGATATCTGTGGCGCCCTGCACGTTGTCATGGCCGCGGAAGATGTTTGCGCCACCGCCGGAGATACCCACATTGCCCAGCGCCAGTTGCAAAATGCATGAGGCGCGTGTCATTGCGTTGCCGATGGTGTGCTGGGTCTGCCCCATGCACCAGACGATCGTTGAGGGCCGGTTCTTGGCCATCATTTCGGCAACCCGCAGCATCTGCGCCTCGGGCACACCGCAGGCCTCTTCGACCTTATCCGGCGTCCATTTGGCCATGATGTCGTCACGGACCTTGTCCATGCCGTAAACACGATCATTGATGTACTTCTTGTCTTCCCAGCCGTTCTTGAAGATGTGATACACCAGACCGAACAGGAAGGGGATATCCGTGCCGGAACGGATCCGCACATATTCGTCCGCTTTGGCTGCAGTGCGAGTAAAGCGCGGATCGACAACGATCAGCTTGGCACCCGTTTCCTTGGCATGCAGCATGTGCAGCATCGAGACTGGGTGTGCCTCGGCCGCATTCGACCCGATGTACAACGCGCATTTGGTGTTCTGCATGTCGTTGTACGAATTGGTCATCGCGCCATAACCCCAGGTATTCGCGACGCCAGCCACCGTGGTCGAATGGCAGATCCGTGCCTGGTGATCCGTGTTGTTCGTGCCGAAGAAGGACACGAACTTGCGCATCAGGTAGGCCTGTTCATTGTTATGCTTGGACGAGCCGACCCAGAAGGTGGCGTCCGGCCCGGAGCTCTTGCGGATCTCATTGAGCCGTGCCGAGACCTCGTCGAGCGCCTGCTGCCATGAAATGCGCTGATACTTGCCGTTGACCAGCTTCATTGGTGTCTTCAGGCGATGCTCACCATGGCCGTGCTCGCGGACTGAAGCACCTTTTGCGCAATGAGCGCCCATGTTGATCGGCGAGTCAAAAACCGGCTCCTGACGCACCCAGACGCCGTTTTCTACGACGGCATCGACAGCACAACCGACCGAGCAGTGTGTACAGACTGTGCGTTTAACTTCAATTGACCGGCCGCTTGCCGGTGCCTGTGCCTGTGCCCGTTCGATGGACCCGAATGAGATGCCTGCAACAGCCGCCCCTGCGCCGACTCCGACTCCCGAGCGCCTCAGGAACGCCCGTCGGTCCATGGTTGCAGACAGTGCGGATTGCACGCCACGCGTCAGACTGGCAGTCAGCCCGCCCGCTGTCGCGGCGGCCCCAGATTTACGTTGAAGATGCATTTTCTACCCCCTCGGACTCAGACCAGCGTGGACCGGTAATAACGACGGACATGATCTGTGACGTGATACCCACCGCCGCGACCGTCAGTCTGTGGTTTGGCAACTTTGTCAGCTTCTGCAACCGGAGCCTTGCCCCCAGTTGCAGCGACCGCTGCGCCAGCCATTCCTGCGGTGCCTGCACCGATCAGGAAACCACGACGCCCGGACTTGATTTTCTTATCATCCATCGCCTTGCTCCTTGCCGCTGGTGGATTCAATCCACACCTAGGTTTCAAACGAAATCGAAAGCCTGCCGCTCGATTGCGAAAAATGCTCTCGCAACCGGCGCAAGCGCCTTGTAAAACTGCGCGGACTCGCTGCGCTCAAGCGCATCGCACAACGCTTCAAAACTCGGTCCAATGTAACTGCCGAACACTTGCTGCTGAAACTCAAGATTACTCTGCTGCTCACCGCCATCCTGGACAAGCAGCCGCATGACCTCGCACAACACACCCATGTGATCCTCAGTAAAGGACTGAGCTTCACTGCGCGCAAGCCCGGCCTGCGCGAGAATCTCTCGAAGATCGGCCAGCGGGCGTTCATGCAGAAAACCGGTCAGATAGAACGAGGCCTGCAAAAAGACCTCAGGACGACCAACTCCCAGAAACACCGTGTCGAATTCCTGACGGATCGAATCTGCATCGAACTGTCGGCAAGCCTCAACAAGCCCGCCAAAGGCAAGACCCAGCTCGGTTCCCGGATCCACTGGCGCATTACGAAGATCCCTGAGCAAGGACTCCGGCGCCGGCGCTTGCCAAAGAGCAGCAAGCAGCCCGTACCAGTCGGCACGCGCCTGATCCTCAACCATCAATGGGGCCGGCTTTTGCACGCGCTGGACGGCGATTGATTGCATCTCAGCCACGCCCCGAGACATCAAAAATCGTCATCTCGTCCTTGTTTGTGACCATATCGCTGACTCTGCAGTCCGCGCACATCTGCAGACGTTTTAAGCCTCTCCCAGCAAACATCGAGTGCGTTCCAAGCCGGGACAACATGCTCTGAACCATCCGTTCCGTCCCGAACGGCTCACCGCAACTGACGCAATGAAAAGGCTGCGCCTCGTTAAGAACCACGGGCGCCCTGGCTGCCTCGCCGAGCAGATAGCGCGGCTCGAGAGTCAGCGCGTTTTCAGGGCAGGTCTTCACACAAAGGCCACATTGCACGCAGTTACGTTCAATGAACCGCAATTGCGGGTGCTCCGGGCTATCCAGCAACGCGGCCTCCGGGCACGCACCAATGCAGGCCTTGCACAGCGTGCAGGCCTGCGAATCAACGCGTACAACCCCGAATGGTGCGCCAGCGGCAAGGGCAATCTGTTCGGGCACCGAACGTGCCGCCTTGCGTGACTGCTGCGCCAAATGATCGATCGAATTTTCAATCGTACGACGTTTTTCATCGGCGACCGCGAATCCGGCGGCACTTTCGACGGCTTGCGCGGGTACCAGTGAGAACAGGAGTGCTTCCAGTTCCGCGGCATTGGTCGGCCTCAAAATCGGAAAGTGATCTCCCGAGTAGGCAAGTGAGTGCATCAGTTGCTGAGCAATTCCGTATTGCTCCCGCAGACCGTCCAGATACCCTTGCGGTGTCTCCCTCGTCGTCAGCACGGCAACCTGGCTAGCGCCGAACGCCAGCGAGGCCAGACACAGATCCATACCGATCGACGCAATATGATTGACTTCGACCGGAATCACGCGAGCGGGAAGCCCTCGAACTCCAGGGGCCTTGGCGGCAGGACCAGTACTTGAGAAACGTCCGCGTCCGACTTCGTCGAGCAGACGGCGCCCGCTGCCAGCGTCATGGAACAAAATGAGCGCGTCACTGCCTCCGGCTGCGCTGTAAGCAGCCAGACCAAGCCGTAGGCGGCGCCCCAGTTCAGATGGCGTTGGCACCGCGTACGAGAGCGCACCGGAAGGACAAACGCTCGAACAACCACCACACCCAAGGCACAGGTGCGGCTCAACGCGGATCAGATCGCCATTCGAGGAAATCGCTGAGGTCGAGCAGATATCGATACATTTGGTGCAACCATCAATCTGATT
>JAURMJ010000283.1 GCA_030830765.1 Quisquiliibacterium sp. | reverse complement strand
GACGATTCAGCAGGCACAGCCACCCGAGCAGGCGCAGGCAGCCTTTGAGGATGCCAACAAGGCAGCTCAGGACCGTGAGCGACTGATCAACGAAGGGCGCGCCTATGCCAACGATGTGATTCCCAAAGCGCGCGGTACTGCGGCGCGACTGGGGCAGGAGGCGGAGGGTTACAAGCAGAAGGCGATTGCCACGGCAGAGGGTGATGCCGCGCGTTTCACGCAGGTCTTGACCGAGTTCAACCGGGCGCCGCAAGTGACGCGCGAGCGTCTGTATCTTGAGACGATGCAAACCGTATTTTCGAATACCACCAAGGTGATGGTCGATTCTCGCAACGGCAGCAATCTGCTGTACCTGCCGCTCGAGCGTCTGATGCAGGCAGGGAACAACGATTCGGGGGGCGTATCGGGCGCCACTTCTTCCCGCATCCCTGAGCCTGCCCCACCGCAGGTACTGGACAATGCCCGCACTCGTGAAAGCCTTCGCTCGCGCGATCGCGACAGTTCGCGCTAAGAGGGCCGCCAATCATGAACCGAATCATTCCTTTTCTGCTGTTGCTTCTGGTTGCGCTGGGCGTGCTCAGCTCGGCGGTTTTCGTTGTTGACCAGCGTCAGTACGCCGTTGTGTATGCGCTGGGCGAGATCCGCAAGGTCATCGATCAGCCGGGCCTGCACTTCAAGCTCCCGCCGCCGTTTCAAAATGTGCAATATTTCGATCGGCGAATCCTGACAATCGACACGGCCGACATCGACCGTTTCATCACTTCCGAGAAGCTGAATATCCAGATTGACACCTTCGTCAAATGGCGGATCCTGGATCCAAGGCAGTTTGTGCGGTCTGTGCAGGGCAGTCAGATCGTGGCGGCCGACCGGATTTCGCGCAGCCTGCGCGATGCGCTGAACAATGAAATTGCCAAGCGAACGGTTGCCGACGTGATCTCGGGCACCCGTAACGAGATCACCGATAACGTGCTGACCAAGGTCAATGATGACGCCAAGCAGTTGGGGGCCGAAATTGTTGACGTACGCCTCAAGCGGGTCGACTTCGCTCCAGAGGTGCAGGAGCGGGTCTTTGACCGAATGCAGTCCGAGCGCAAGCGGGTCGCCAACGAACGACGTGCAACCGGTTCTGCCGAATCTGAAAAGATTCGTGCGGACGCCGATCGACAGCGTGAGGTGATCCTTGCTGAAGCCTATCGCGATGCCCAGCAGATCAAGGGTGAGGGCGATGCAAAAGCCTCGCAACTGTATGCGGGTGCTTTTGGCAAGAATCCCGAGTTCGCCTCGTTCTATCGCAGCCTGGATGCTTATCGGGCGTCATTCAGCAAGCGTAGCGATGTCCTGGTGATCGATCCGTCCGCAGAGTTCTTCAAGTATTTTCGCGGTGCCAAGGGCGACCTGCGAGGTGGAGCGGACGGAGCAGTCCCCGGCGCCCGGCCTTCGCGGTAAGCCCAGATGGGCGAGTCGCTGCTGCAGGCGCTGGGTCTCGTGCTGGTCATTGAAGGTCTGATGCCTTTGGTGGCCCCAGCGCAGTGGCGATCAACGATGTCGCGGATCGCCCAGCTCAAGGACGGACAGCTCAGATTTGTCGGTCTTCTAGCGTTGTTGTTTGGCCTCTTGCTGATTTCGGTCTGAATCGGCGAAAATATGTAGTTTTGCGCCTCGGATTCGGGCGCCGGGCCAACAACATGCGATCACGGTAAACAAAGCCGGGATGCGCTCTGAATCTGGCACGGACGCCAAGCGACGCACCGAATCCAAACCGAAGCACTTCAAAAAGCCATCTGAAACAACCAAGACGCAGCGCGGTCGCGACCCAAAGGTCACGACCAGCGTTGCATTTTCCAGGACAGACATGCCGCGCTGGCTTCTTCCCGAGAGCATTTCCGACGTACTGCCTTCCGAGGCGAGGGCGATCGAGATGCTGCGTCGGCGGTTGCTGGACCTGTATCGCACCTACGGGTACGAACTGGTGATGCCGCCGCTGCTCGAGCATATTGAATCCCTGCTGACAGGTTCCGGACGGGATCTGGCCCATCGCACTTTCCAGCTTGTTGACCAGTTGTCCGGGCGTACGTTGGGAGTGCGAGCCGACATGACACCGCAGGTTGCGCGCATCGATGCGCATCTGCTCAATCGCGAAGGGGTGGCCAGGCTGTGTTACGCCGGCCCGGTACTGCATGCGCGACCCTCGGATCTGTTCGCCTCGCGCGAGCCGCTGCAGGTGGGCGCGGAACTGTACGGTCATGCGGGTGCAGAGGCAGATCTTGAGGTCATCGAGTTGATGATTGCCTCGCTGGCGCAGACCAATGTCCGACGCATCCGGCTCGATCTTTGCCATATGGGGATCGTGTCCGCCATTCTTGCGCTGGACCCGTCACTGGACGAAGCAGAAATCTACACCGCGCTGCAACGCAAGGATGCGCCCGGGCTTGCGGAGTATCTTGAGCGCAGTGCGGCCTCTGGCGCATTGGCCACCGATCGCTCGCAGTGCGAGCTTGCTCATCGTGGGCTGTTGGCTCTGCTTGAACTCTACGGGGATGCCGATGGACCGGACTCGGTACTGACCCGCGCTCGTTCTACCTTGCCGCAGCTGCCGCAGGTTCACGAAGCCTTGGAAACCATCGAGCGATTGGTCAGCTCGCCGCTATGGCAGCGCTATCCGCAGGTCGAGATCTCAATCGACCTGGCCGATTTGCGGGGCTATCGCTATCACACCGGAATTTCGTTCGCGGCCTATGTCGATGACATCCCGAATGCAGTCGCGCGCGGCGGACGTTATGACGATATCGGTCGCGATTTCGGTCGGGCGCGTCCTGCAACTGGCTTCTCGCTGGAATTGCGTGAGCTGGCGTCGCTTGCGCCTGCAGAGGTTCGCAGTGCGGCGGTTCGCGCGCCCTGGTCCGATGACCCGGTTCTCGCCGAGCGGATTGCTGAACTGCGCTCTGGCGGCGAAATTGTGCTGCAGACGCTGCCTGGCCATGAGCATGAGCAACTGGAATTTTGCTGTGATCGTGAGCTTGCCTTTCAGGGCGGCCACTGGGTGATCAGGACGCTGGGCTGAGCGGTCCGGCCGCTGGCAGGCAATCAACAGATTTTTGAAAGTAAAGGCGCCTTGGGCGTCGTGAGGCAGATTGAGATGGGTAAAAACGTAGTGGTCATTGGCACTCAGTGGGGTGACGAAGGCAAGGGCAAGCTTGTTGACTGGCTGACCGAGTCTGCACAGGGTGTCGTGCGCTTTCAGGGCGGGCACAACGCGGGCCACACGCTGGTGATTGGCGGCCGCAAACAGGTGCTTCGCCTGATTCCTTCCGGCATTCTGCGTCCTGACGTGATCTGCTACATCGGCAACGGGGTGGTCTTGTCACCGACTGCCCTGCTGCAGGAAATCGAGGAGCTTGAGAAAGCGGGCATCCAGGTGCGCGAGCGCCTGCG
>JAURMJ010000282.1 GCA_030830765.1 Quisquiliibacterium sp. | reverse complement strand
GATCCGAAGCTGGAGTTGTTCATTTCAGCTGCCGTTCAGAACAAAGGAACCGGAACCTGGACCTTTTACCTGGCCAGAAAAATCCGCAGCCCGTCAGGCAAGATGCTCGGCGTTGTCCTGGCCGGCATCGAGAGCGAGTACTTCAAAAAGTTCTTCCGGGCGATTGCCGTCAACGGTAAGTCCTACACATTGTTCCATGCGGATGGCATGCTGCTGGCCAGATGGCCCGACAAGGATGCAAGGATCGGCGAGAGTTTTTCCGGCAGCAAGCTGTTCGAAGTGCTCAAGCAGGGCAAGTCCTCAGCGGTCATCGAAAAAGGGGTGATCGGCAAACTGGACCGGAACAGTCATCAGCTCAGGATTCTCGCCCCAACCGCGGTGCCGAACTATCCGTTGGCCGTGAATGTCCGGATCGACGATGAACTGATCCTCCAGTCCTGGCGGCGACAGTCGTTGACAACGGCGGCTATTGCGGGCCTGCTGTCAATCATCGTGCTGAGCTTGACGCTTGCCTTGCGCACGCTGTTGCAACGCAACGCGGGCGTGATCGCAGACCTGGAACGTGCCAAGGCACAAGCCGATGTGGCCGCAGTGGCCAAGGGCGAATTCATCGCGACAATGAGCCACGAGATCCGAACGCCCATGAACAGCGTCGTCGGCTTGATCAGTCTGCTGCGCCGTTCAAAGCTTGATCCTGAACAGCGCCAACTGGTCGAGACCGCTTCCGATTCCGCAGACCTGCTGCTGAGCACGGTCAATGACGTCCTTGACTTTTCTCAGCTCGATGCGGGCAAGGAAATCCTGCATGCCCGTAATTTCGATCTGCATGCGTTGATTGAAGATTCGATCGGAATCATTGGCAGCCAGCCGGGTGCCCACCGTCTGGAGATTACATCCAGCATCTCACCCAACGTACCACGCTATCTGTTCAGTGACCGTGAGCGGATTTCCAGAGTCCTGATGAATCTGCTGTCGAATGCAGTCAAGTACACCCATGAAGGCTCAGTCAGACTGACGGTTCAGAGTGAAGGTCTGCACAACAACGAGGCAAACCTTGCGTTTGAGGTTTCAGATACCGGCGCCGGAATCCCCGAGCAATTGTTCGAAAAGATCTTCGAACCGTTCGAGCAGGCGTCCGCTGGACGCTTCTCGCCGCACCGCGGCAGCGGACTGGGTCTTGCAATCTGTCGTCGTATCGCCACCGCGATGGGTGGCGACATCTCGGTGCAAAGCGTCGTCGGCAAAGGCTCGACCTTCCGTTTTTCGGGCCGATTCGCGATCGGCGAAGCGCCGGCCCGCGAAAACCCTGAGGCCCCTTCGAAACCTGCACAGCCAATGAGCATCCTGGTGGCGGAGGACACGCCCGCGAGCCAGTTCGTCATCCGATTGATCCTGGAGCAGCAAGGTCATGCTGTCACGATGGCAGACGATGGCGAGCAGGCTGTCAGGGCCTTCCAGAAAGGCAGCTTCGACCTGATCTTCATGGATGTCCAGATGCCGAACACGGATGGTCTTGCTGCCACGCGCAAGATCCGGGAGATCGAAGCCGCCCGCAAAACCGATGGGCAAACAGCCCTCTCAGTGCCGATCGTCGGTCTGAGTGCGTTTGCGCAGACAATCGATCGGCAGAACGCGCTGACATCGGGGATGAACGCCTACCTGTCCAAGCCAGTCAAAGCCGAGGATATCGAACGCGTGCTGGCGGATGCCTCGATTGTCCTGAAAAAGTCTGCCCACGTTGCATCCAGTCAGCCGGCTGCCGTGACAGAGACCGCAAGCGGGAATTCAGCGCCTGCGCCCGCGCAGGCAGACGCAGCCCGGAGCCTCCAGCCTGAGTCGGCATCCTCGCAAGATGCCGAGCTGCCGCCCCAGGCAACCGAAGCGAAAATCGAGATTGACCTGCCGGCTCTGGATGAACTCGCCGATGCGCTGGGCATTGACGGGTTCATTGCGGCCATCCGGCATTTCGAGCGCGATGCGCAGGCGACGCTTGAGCGGATTGCGGAACTTGAAGAATCAAACGATCACCCTGCACTACGCAAAGCGGCACATCGTCTGAAAGGTCTGTTGCTGCAGTTTGGCGCCCCCTCGGCCGCCCGCTTGGCCGCCGAGGCCGAAACCGCATCCGATGCGCAAATCCGCGACGCGATCCTCCAGCTGCGCACAATGGCTGCAGCGGCGATTCCGGCTGTCACTGCAGCCGGGAATGAGATCGTAGCCAACCTTAAATCGTGAGTCGGTCAGTTGAGCGCGATCCCTGAACAATCCGCCTATCACGGCCTGCGTGCCCTGATCGTTGACGACTCCGAGTCGGCACTGGATATCTTGCAGCGCATGCTGCAACGCCATGGCATTGCAGTTCAGACCGCTCATGACGGCTCGACTGCCATCGAGCTGGTTCGCAAGCAGCCACTCGCCTTTGACCTGATCTTGATTGATCTGGTCATGGAACATGTCGATGGTATTGAGACCATCAAGCAACTCATCTCAATTCTCGAGCCTCGGCGCGTTCCGCTGATCCCGATGAGAGCGACCCTGACCCCGGCCATCGAGGAAAGCTGCCGTCAGGTCGGTGCGTTCCCTGCAACCCTGCGCAAACCGTTCCGGGCCAACCAGGTTGAGCATGTCCTGCGAGACGCGCTTGCTGCACAGCCCGAGCATCAGGGGTCGCCTGCCAACGGCCAGGTGCGCTCGGAAGCTCATATCGACTCGACCCGGCTGAGCGTTCCAGGGTGCGACATTGCGGGCGCACTTGAGCGCTGTGGCGGCGATCCGGAACTGCTGAAAAAACTCCTGTCTGACTTTCGCCAGACCGGTGCGCAGGGGCTGGAGCAAGCCAGTGCAAGTCTGCAAACGGGCGACGTTCAGGCTGCCGACCGTTCACTGCACAAGTTGCGCGGTGAATTCCTGAATCTGGGTTTCATCGAACTGGCCGCCGACCTGATGAGTCTGCAGGCTGAGATCGCGCCGAGCCTGGTTCAGGTCAGCTCAATGCGCAGTGCTCTGGCCAGCGGACGCAATGTGTTTGACCCGCTGATCGCCAAGATCGCTTTGCTCCGTGATCGACTGCTGGTCACCCTCGAGGAGGCTCAGCG
>JAURMJ010000281.1 GCA_030830765.1 Quisquiliibacterium sp. | reverse complement strand
TATTTCGTACAATCACAGTAAAGGAAATACCAAGTGTCGATAAAGGTTTTCAATCTCTGCTGCGAGCGGGAACATACTTTCGAGGGTTGGTTTGCGTCGGCAGAGGCGTTCGAGAGCCAGCTTGCCAATGACTTGCTCGAATGTCCTTTCTGTGCCTCAAAGCAGGTGCGCAGGCTGCCAAGTGCTCCGCGACTGAATCTGGGGACTGCGGACCAGGAACATTCTGCGATCGCGGCAAAGAGCGATATTTCTCCTGCTCAAGTGCAAGAGATGTGGATGAAGATGGCCCGCTACATTCAGGCAAATACCGAGAATGTCGGAGAACAGTTCGCCGAAGAGGCCAGGCGCATCCATTACAACGAAGCGCCCGATCGGGCGATTCGAGGTCAGACCTCGCAGGATGAGGCGCGTGAACTGGCCGAGGAGGGCGTAGAGATTTTTTCATTTCCGATGCCCAAGCTGCCCGAGGGGCCGCTGCAGTAAAGCGCACTTTCCAGCGTCATCGGGTCGTTCGATGTGCCCACGAATACAGATCGATCAGCACGTTTCTCCAAAAAAATGGGTGCGCTCATCTGAGTCGCACCCATTTTGATTTCCGAGGTGGATCGTTACCTCGGAAACGGCCTGCATCAGACGTCGGCGTCCTGAACGCTGACGTCTTCCATGCTCACGCGCCGCGTGTGATCGGCATCTCGATCTTTTCCATATCAGCAGGCAGGCCGATATGCTTAGCCAATTCCAGCTTGGCGATTGCGCTGCGATGGACTTCGTCCGGACCATCTGCAAAACGCAGCGTGCGTTGATGCGCGTACATGCTGGCTAACGGGAAGTCTCCAGAGATTCCGCCGCCGCCGTGCGCCTGCATTGCCCAGTCGGTGATCTGGCAGGCCATGTTCGGAGCGATGACCTTGATCATGGCGATTTCGGCCTTGGCGATCTTGTTGCCGACCGTGTCCATCATGTGGGCAGCTTTGAGCGTCATCAGGCGGGCCTGGTCGATCATGCAGCGAGCCTCGGCAATACGCTCATGCCAAACCGACTGTTCGGAGATCTTCTTGCCGAATGCGACGCGTGATGACAAGCGACGGCACATGAATTCAAGTGCTCGTTCTGCGACGCCAATCGAGCGCATGCAATGGTGGATCCGTCCCGGTCCAAGACGACCTTGGGCAATTTCGAAGCCTCGGCCTTCTCCCAGCAGAATGTTGCTGACCGGGACACGAACGTCCTTGTAAATCACTTCGCAGTGGCCGTGCGGGGCATCGTCATAGCCGAACACGGTCAGCGGACGAACGATGGTGATTCCCGGGGTGTCAGCAGGCACAACAACCATCGACTGCTGCGAGTGTCGGGGGGCATCAGGATTGGTCTTGCCCATGAAAATGAAGACCTTGCAGCGCGGATCGGCTGCACCCGAGGACCACCACTTCCGACCGTTGATCACATAGTGATCACCATCACGAACGATGCTCGACTGGATGTTGGTGGCGTCCGATGAGGCCACGTCGGGCTCAGTCATGGCAAAGCATGAACGGATCTCGCCGCGGAGCAGTGGATCAAGCCAGGTGCGCTTGATTTCCTCGCTTGCGTAGCGCTCCAGCGTTTCCATGTTGCCGGTATCCGGTGCTGAGCAGTTGAAGACTTCGGCTGCAAAGTGAACGCGGCCCATGATCTCGCAAAGCGGTGCGTATTCGAGATTGGACAGGCCCTCAGGGACGCGCTCCGAGAAGGGCAGGAACAGGTTCCACAAGCCAGCGTCGCGCGCCTTGGGCTTCAGATCTTCGACCACTCTGGTCGGGACCCATTGGTTGCCGTTGCGACGATTTGTCTCAATTTCCTCATGGAAACGATGCTCGTTCGGGTAAATATGCTCGTCCATGAAGGCGAGCAAGCGTTTACGCATTTCCTGAACGCGCGGTGAGTATTCGAAATCCATCTGCTTCCTCCTCGTTGAAATCTGATTAGTCGATCGTTGCGGGTTACGACCGATGTGTCTGGTGGTTAGTCTTGGCTGTGACTCAACTGTGCTGTGTCAGGTTAGGTTCTCAGTGGGCGCGTTGAGCAAAGCTCCAGCCTTGCTGGGCCAACGGCAGCACACGATCGGCCGTCTCAGGCGCGGTTGAATTCGAGGCAGTGCCATCAACCACGCGCTTTACGATTCCTTGAAGGATCGCCGCCAGCCGGAACATGTTGTAGGCGAGATAAAAATCCCAGTGTTGCATCACCTGGTCCGGATTACGGTTGGTTCGCTGGCAATACCTGGCAATGTAGGTTTTTTCGTCCGGAATACCGAGTGCAGCAATATCGACGCCTCCGATACCACGGAATTTACCCGGCGGAATATGCCAGCTCATGCAGTGATAGGAGAAGTCGGCCAGCGGATGCCCAAGCGTGGACAATTCCCAGTCGAGGATGGCTAGGACCTTCGGCTCGTTGGGCGAGAAGATCAGGTTGTCCATCCGGTAATCGCCGTGGACGATTGAGGTCTCGTCATCACTCGGGATGTGCTCTGGCAGCCATTCAATCAGGCGGTCCATCTCTTCGACCTGGATGGTCTCCGAGGCCTTGTACTGTTTGCTCCAGCGACCGATCTGCCGTGCAAAGTAATTACCAGGCTTGCCATAGTCGGCCAGCCCGATCGCCGCGTAATTGACATTGTGCAAAGACGAAATCACACGATTCATCTCATCATAAAGGGCGCTGCGCGCGTCATTGCTCAAGCCGGGCAGGCTCTGGTCCCAGAGCACACGTCCCTCGACAAACTGCATGACGTAAAAAGCACGGCCGATGACGGATTCATCTTCACAGATGCAATAGACCTCAGGCACCGGGACATCGGTCCTGGCCAGTGCGCTGAGTACCTTGAATTCACGCTCAATTGCATGCGCTGAGGGCAGCAGCTTGGCCACCGGTCCCGGCTTGGCGCGCATAGCGTAGCTGCGGTTTGCAGTGGTCAGCTTGTAGGTCGGGTTTGACTGTCCGCCTTTGAACAATTCAACTTGCAACGGGCCCTTGAAATCGGGCAGGCGCGTGCGAAGGTAGTCTTCGAGGACGCCCACATCGAACTGATGGCGCTCCGGCACATCCATCGTGCCGGAGAACAGGTTCGTCATATCTGACAATGCAATGTCTCCTGGGTTCGTCGGTTTTTCGCCAGTGGCTGGCTCTCGTCAAGGGTCAGACTGTAACCCGGAGTGCGTGCGTCTGGCTGACCCCTGTTTCAGTCTTCCTGCAGCAGGGACAGGCCCAGCTGGGCTCGTCGCCGCAGCCAAGGACCAGCCCGGTAACGTGGGTCGTCGCTGCTGCGATGCATCCCGTTCAGCACTTCAAGGATACGCGCCGGTCCGATCATGTCGCCCATCGTCAGCGGCCCGACCGGGTATCCGAGCCCGATCCGGACTGCCGAGTCGATGTCCTCTGGTGATGCGATTCGCTGTTGCGCAATTTCAGTGGCGACTGAGACAATCATTGCAATGACCCGCTGTGCTATGAAGCCGGAACTGTCGCGCAGCAGGCTGACCTTGGCGCCATCCGCGGCAAACAGGCCATGGGCGGCTTTACGTGTCTCAGAACTGGTTGCTGGGGTCGACATCAGCACGCGTCGCTTGCAAGCGCGCAGACCGAAGGGGAACAGCGTGTCCAGAGCGATCACGCGCGCTGCATCAAGCCCCTGTGCTGCGCTGGTGGCATCAAGGCCAAGCGGTGTGACAACAATCAATGAGTCGGAAAGTGGCTGGTCGGCATCGTCCAGCGACGCGCCAAGACCAGCGACCAGCTCTCTGACAGCCTGCTGTTGCGCTCCCGGCGCAACCCAGACCCGTAATCCTGTCGGTGCCACCGGGGCGCCTGACTCACTCGGTGCGGGCGAACCGTCGTAGCGGTAGAAACCCTCGCGAGTCTTGCGCCCGAAAAGTCCCGCGCTAACACGTTGAGCGCCGATGACCGACGGGCGGAAACGCGGCTCTTCGTAATACTGGTGGTAAATGGATTCCATCACCAGGTGCGAGACGTCCAGGCCGGTAAGGTCCATCAGCTCGAAAGGTCCGAGTTTGAAGCCCATGCCGCCAAAATCAACCTGCTCGCGCAGAATCCGATCGATCGTTGGCACATCCGCAACCCCTTCACCCAGGGCCTTCAGTGATTCAGTGCCAAAGCCACGGCCCGCATGATTCACGATGAACCCCGGTGTGTCCTGGCAGACCACGGGGGTGTGGCCAACAGCCCGGGTCAGGGCAACCAGGCGCTCAACGACTGCGTCGTCGGTACGCGGCGCACGCACCACCTCGACAACCTTCATCAACGGGACGGGATTGAAGAAGTGATAGCCGGCGATCAGCGAAGGGCGCTCACAGGCAGCGGCAATCGCTGTAATCGACAGCGACGACGTGTTACTGACGAGAATCGCTTCGGAACTGACAACGGATTCGAGCGTGCAGAAGACTTCGCGTTTGACTTCGATGCGTTCGATGATGGCCTCAATGACCAGATCGCAATCGGCGAACCCCTGCATTGAATCAGCGCATGTGACGCGTGCCAAGGCCTGCTGGCGAGCGTCATCGGTCATACGACCTTTCTCAACAAGCTTATCGAAGGTTTGCTGCAGGTACTTGATTGCAGCCTCCATGGCGGCAGCCTGCGCATCATGAAGAACGACTTCGAATCCGGCCTGCGAGTACAACTGCACGATGCCCCGGCCCATGGCCCCGGCTCCGAGCACGCCAATCCGTTTGAACGGGGAAGACATCGCGTGAGAACTCCCAAGAATCATTTGTACAGACAAAGTATTGTAATCCGCTCAGTTGGCTCTCAATCCCGTTGGCCCAGCGCTTAGGCGCTGACTGTGGAAAGGGTGCCGCTCAGCCGTCTTGCGCGATGGAATATTCCCGTTCGATGATTTCACGCTGCTCACCAAGATTCAGCCAATCGCTTTCAAGCTGCTCGCGCTCGCGGGCAAGCGCGCTGCGTTCGGTATTCAGACCTACAATCCGTGCTCCGTCCGCGTAGATAGTCGGATCGGCCAACTGCGCTTCGAGGTCCGACAGTCGCGCTTCGAGGACTTCAAGGCGCGCCTCGGCCTTGCGCAAGGCAAGGTCGATTGGGCGCAGGCGTTCATTCAGTTGCTGCCTTCGCTGGGCAGCGAGCCTTCGCTCTTCGCGACGATCCAGCTTCTGCGCTGCTGGACCCGCTGACGCAGCGGCAGTGCTCGGTTGGGCGTGGCCGGTCTGACTGGCAGCGCGTTGCAGCCACTGCAGGTAATCATCCAGATCGCCTTCAAAGTCTTCGACAAGACCATCATGGACCAGGACAAATCGATCAACCGTTGCGCGCAGCAGGTACCGATCATGCGAGACCAGCAGCAAGGCACCGTCAAAATCAGCCAAGGCCTCAGTCAGTGAGTCACGAGTCGCCGCGTCCAGGTGATTGGTTGGCTCGTCAAGCACCAGCAGATGCGGGCGCGTGCGCACAATGCTTGCCAGAACCAGTCTTGCCTTTTCACCACCGGACATCGGACCGATTGGACGAAGTGCATCTTCACCGGAGAATCCATATCGGCCAAGCTCATCGCGTAATGCGCTTTCGCGTGCCTGAGGATCGAGTCGCTGGAAATGAGCCAGTGCAGAGTCGTCATCGCGAAGCGCTTCGATGCCATGCTGCGCAAAGTAACCGACTCGCAATGAGCGGGACCGCCGGCATTCCCCGCTCAATGGCTCCAGATCGCCAACCAAGGTGCGAATCAGCGTGCTTTTGCCGGCCCCATTACGGCCCAGGACGCCAATTCGCGCATCTTTGGACAAGGTTATCTTGGTGCGTTTGAGGATCGTTGTCGCCCCATACCCGGCATCAAGGTCCTCGGCGACAATCAGTGGATCTGGCGCGTCGCCGACCTCTGGCAGTTCCAGCGTGATGCCACGCTCCATCCGTGCCGGCGCAACGGCTTCAAGCTTTTCAAGGGCTTTGATCCGACTTTGCACCTGCTTGGCCTTCGTCGCCTTTGCACGAAATCGCGAGATGAACTGCGATAAATGATCGATGCGGGCTTTTTGTGCGGCCTGAGCCTTGACCTGCTGGCTGAAGCGTTCGGCTCGTTTGGCCTCAAAGGCACTATAGCCGCCGGCATATCTGACGAGCTTGCCATGTTCGATCGATAGCGTGGCCTGAGCAATACGGTCAAGAAAGTCGCGATCATGGGAGACCGCAATGGCGGTCCCCGGATATCGGGTCAGCCAGCGCTCGAACCAGATGATCGCGTCCAAATCCAAGTGGTTTGTCGGTTCATCGAGCAGCAACAGGTCACTGGGCACAAACAGGGCACGTGCAAGATTCAGCCGCATTCGCCATCCCCCTGACAGGGCCTGGACCGGCTGCTCACTCTGCGCTTCAGAGAAGCCAAGTCCGGCAAGCAGTTCCTTGACGCGGGAGTGACTGTTCGATTCGCCGCATTCGAGCAGCGTTTCGTGGCAATGAGCAATCTGCAGGCCATCGCCGCTGGCTTGCGCTTGTGCCATCCTGGCGCGCGCATTGATCAGCGCCTGATCGGCGGCTTCGACAAATTGCCAGGCGGGCATCTGCGAACCGGGGACATCTTGTTCCAGACGTACGATGCGCATCGGTGGCAGATCAATGGAGCCCGAATCGAGGACTCCATCGCCGACCAGAGCCGCCAGCAGCGAGGACTTGCCGCTGCCATTCGGACCGACCAGCGCGATTCGCTCACCGGGTGCAATGACTGCTTCAGCTTGGGAAAGCAGTTCCTTGCCGCCGCGCGACAGAGTAATCGAGCGCAGACGGATCATCGGTGACTGAACGCTGATTCTTCTGGGTCTGCCGTTTTCAAATTGCTTAGCTGCTCACGGGTCAACAGCACCAGTTGGTCTTCGGCCGCGCTCACTGGCAGATAGGCGAATTCGAGCTGAGGAAAGGCGGTCTCAAAGTGGGCCGCCTCATGGCCTATTTCAAGCAGCAGGAGGCCTTGCGCAGTCAGGTGCGCAGAGGCATCGAGAAGGATTCTGCGAACAAGATCCATTCCGTCAACGCCGCCGGCAAGGGCTGCATTTGGTTCAAACAAGAACTCGGGCGGCAGCGCCGCCATCGAGTTGGCGTTCACATAGGGTGGGTTACACAGAATCAGATCGTATTGGCGGTCGCTGACTGGATTAAAGAGATCGCCCTGCAACAACTGAATCCGGTCGGCAAGCAGATAATCAGCGATATTCAGACCTGCCAATTCGAGAGCATCGGAAGACAGGTCGATCGCATCCACCTGAGCCGTTTCGTACCGTAATGCCGCCGAAATCGCGATGCTTGCTCCGCCTGTACACAAATCGAGCACTCTTCGAGGCGCCTCGTCTGTCAGCCAGTCATCAAGACTGACCTGCAGTGCTTCGACGATTAATGATCGAGGAATGATGGCGCGTGGATCTGCCCGAAAACGCTGACCTCGCAGCCAGGCCTCGCCTGTCAGGTAGGCTGCCGGCACGCGCTCCCGGCATCGACGATCGATGAGGTGAAGCAGGGTCCTGCGCTCGATTTCGGTCAGATGCGCATCCAGGTAGGGCTCGAGTTCGTTCGGCGGCAGATGCAAGGCCCAAAGCGCCAGCCAGGTTGCCTCGTCCCAGGCGTTGTCGGTTCCCTGCCCGAATACGATCTTGTCCGCATGAAAGCGTGAACAGGCATAGCGCAGGCAGTCGCGAAGCGTTCGCAACTCATAGATCGCTGCTTCAACCCCAGGCAGCTTGCGCTCGGCGGGCCCGACCGAGTTTCCGTGATGGCTCATTGGGCGCGAAGCAGGCTTTGGATGGCGTGACGGTAAATGTTCTTCAGCGGTTCGAGCGCACTGATTTCGATGTGTTCGTCGATCTTGTGGATGCTCGCATTCGGCGGGCCAAATTCGACAACCTGCGGACAGATGGAAGCAATAAAGCGGCCATCGGATGTCCCGCCGGTTGTGGATAACTCAACTTGTACGCCGGTTTCGTCACGGATTGCGTCGGCAAGCGCATCGGACAGGGCGCCTCGGGGGGTCAGGAACGGATGTCCGGAAATCGACCAGTCGATCGAGTAGTCCAGCCCGTGACGGTCAAGGATTTGTCCGATCTTCTGTTGCAGGCTCTGCACGGTATTTTCCGTGGAGAATCGGAAATTGAAATCGACAAACAGTTCGCCCGGGATGATGTTGCTTGCCCCGGTTCCGGCATGAATGTTCGAAATCTGCCAGGTTGTCGGCGGAAAGTACTCGTTGCCGCGGTCCCACTCAGTCGCGACCAGCTCAGTCAAGGCCGGCGCAAACAGATGCACCGGGTTGCGCGCCAGGTGCGGATAGGCAATATGCCCTTGCAGGCCTCGGATAGTCAGGCGCCCAGACATTGAGCCGCGCCGGCCATTCTTGATTGTGTCGCCCAGCCGATCCACCGAGGTCGGTTCACCCACGATGCAATAGTCGAGGCGAGTGGAACGCTCGCGCAGCAGGTTGACGACTTTGATCGTGCCGTCAGTGGCAGGCCCCTCCTCGTCGGAGGTAATCAACAGGCCAAGGGCGCCGACGGGCTGCCGACCGTCTGACAGCAGCTCCTCGATCGCTACAACAAAGGCCGCGATCGAACTTTTCATATCGGCTGCACCTCGCCCGTAGAGCTTGCCATCGCGCTCGGTCGGCACAAAAGGATCCGAATGCCACTGATCGAGCGGACCAGTCGGCACAACATCGGTGTGCCCTGCAAAAACAAGCATCGGACCATCGCTCCAGCGTCGATGAGCCCACAGGTTGGTAACCGATCCGCTCTGGATGGTCTCACACTCAAAGCCCAGTGGTTTGAGGCGTTCAATCAGCAATTGTTGACAGCCAGCGTCATCGGGCGTGACGCTGTTCCGGGTAATCAGGGCTTCGACTAACGAGCGAACAGTTTGGCTCATGAAATTTCCGCAGGAAAGGTCGCCTGAAGCACCGCTTCGGAAAAGCCGACGATCAGACGATCGCCGGCTTCGATGACCGGACGTTTGATAAGGGTTGGTTCAGCCAGCATGGCAGTCATCGCACTGGTCTGATCGGTGATCTGCGCACGTGCCTGAGCGTCGAGTTTTCGCCAGGTCAGTCCACGTCGATTGAGCAGGGCATCCCAGGGCAGGTGTGTAAGCCAGCGCTCAAGCATCTGCGCCGTGAGACCGGCGCGACGGAAATCATGGAACTGCGCATTGATACCGTGCCGGCGCAGCCAGGCTCGCGCCTTGCGTACCTGATCGCAGTTCTCAATCCCAAAGACAGTAACCTGCTCAGTCGTCATTCGTTGAGAAGGAATTCAGTAAATGAGGCGCCACCGCCGGAATCACCCGGTTCATCCGGCTTTTTACGGGCACTGGCCGAAGTGACTTCGGTCAGGCCGGCGTTCTCTAGCAGCCAGAGAAGATTCGTCGGTGAATCGGCCTGCGCGGAAGCTTCATCACGCGTGATGATCTGATTTCGAACCAGTTCAACAAGCGCTTGCTCGAAGGTACATGAGCCTGGGGCAAGGCTTTTCTCCATGGCTTCCTTGATTTGGTCAAGTTGACCTTGTTCAATCAGTTCGGCGATATGGCGTGTGTTCAGCAGAACTTCAACGGCTGGTTGGCGATTGCCATCGAGATTGTTGACCAGCCGTTGTGACACGATACCTTTCAGAGTCGCCGACAGATCGGCCAGCAGGACCCGTCGATTCTCGGGCGAATAAAAACTGACAATTCGATTGAGCGCATTGTTCGCATTTGACGCATGCAGCGTCGAGAGAACGAGATGCCCTGATTGCGCGTACGCCAGGGCATGCGACATGGTTTCCATGTCACGGATCTCGCCGATCAGGATGCAGTCGGGCGCCTGACGCATTGCGTTTTTAAGACCCTTTGCCAATGTGTCGGTGTCACTTCCGATCTGGCGCTGGTTCACGATTGAGCGCTTGCTGCGGAAGCTGAATTCGATCGGATCTTCGAAGGTCAGGATATGGCCTGCCTGTTGCTCATTCCGATAATCAAGAATGGAGGCCAGTGTGGTCGATTTGCCTGAGCCGGT
>JAURMJ010000280.1 GCA_030830765.1 Quisquiliibacterium sp. | reverse complement strand
GCGACTCGACCTGACCGAGAACCGCCTCTACACGCTGTCCGAAGGCAGTCGGAACATTCTTAAAAACCTAGAGGATCCGATCACCCTGCGCTTCTACTACTCGGCGCGCCAGTTCGCTTCCATTCCAGAGTTCCAGACCTACGGGAAGCGCGTGCGCGACCTGTTGCAGGAATATGTGGCTGCGGCCAACGGCAAACTGGTGCTGCAGGTGATTGAGCCGGAGCCTTTCTCTGATGCCGAAGACCAAGCGGTCGGATACGGCATTGAGCAATTGCCCATTAACGCCACCGGCGAGGTGGGCTATCTCGGCCTCGTGGGCACCAACATGACCGACAAGGAAGCGCCCATCGCCTTCCTTAACCCGGAACGGGCTGACGCACTGGAATACGAAATCACCAAGCTGATTTATGCCTTGGCGAATCCCAAAAAGCGCTCCGTTGGCGTGATTGCCGATTTACCCGTGATGGGCGGCAAACCTGATGAACGCGGCAACCCGGCGCCGGCCTGGACCAGCATTCACATGCTGCAGGAGTTCTTCGACCTGAAGACTTTGCCCCGGGACCTGGCTGCGATCGATGCCGACATCGACACCCTGCTTCTGGTTCACCCGAAAGATCTGCCACAGCAGACGCTGTATGCCATCGACCAGTTTGTGCTTCGGGGCGGTAAGGCGCTGGTGTTCGTCGACCCGCTGGCCGAAGAGGATCGACCGGAACCCGACCCGCGTAACCCCATGGCCATGCCCAAGACCGACTCCACGCTTGCGCCACTGCTTGCGGCCTGGGGCATTAGCTTCAGCAGCGATAAGGTAGTCGCGGACCCTGAAGCGGCCGTGCGGGTCAACTTCAACAGTGAGCGCGGCCCTAGCGAGGTGCAGTACTTGCCCTGGCTGATGCTCCACGGCGAGCGCATCAACCATGACGATTTCATCACCAACCATTTGCAGGGCGTGAACGTGGGTTCTGCGGGCTTGCTCGAACCCGCCAAGGATGCGAAGACTACATTTGTGCCGCTGTTGCGCACTGGCTCGAAGAGCGGCTTGCTCGATCGTGAGGCGATAGTCGTAATCCGTGACCCCAATGCCTTGCACGAAGGGTTCAAGGCCGACCGCAGCCATCTGGCCGTGGCGGCGCGGGTTAGTGGGCCCGCCAGCACGGCTTTCCCGGACGGCCCGCCGGCGCCGGCAGCAGGCGCTGCGGAGAGCCCCAAGGCGGGCGAGCCAGCGCCGCAGCTTAAGGAAGCCAAAGACGGGATCAATGTGATCGTGGTGGCCGACACCGACCTGCTGGCCGACCGTTTTTGGGTCCGGATGGAGCGATTCCTTGGCATGCAGGTACCAAACCCCTTCGCCAACAATGCCGATTTCCTGATCAACGCCGTGGACAACCTGGGCGGCAATGACGACCTGATCAGCCTGCGGAGCCGGGGCGTGTACGCGCGCCCGTTTGAAGTGGTCGAGCGCATCAAGCGCGACGCCGAGGGGCAGTTCCGGGAGCGCGAAAAGGCCCTGCAGGCCAAGCTCAAGGAGACGGAGGCCAAATTGAAAGAACTCCGCCAGCGTCCCGACAGCGGCGGTGAGTCGCTGTTGTCGCCGGAGCAGCGCAAGGAAATGGAGATGTTCCGCAAGGAACAGCTCGCGACCCGCAAGGAACTGCGCACCGTCCAGCACGAACTTGGTCGCAACATCGAACAACTGGGCACCTGGCTGAAGGCCATCAACATCGGTCTGGTCCCGCTGCTGGTGGCGCTTCTGGCCTTTGGCGCCAGCGTCGTTCGCCAACGTCGTTCGGCCTGAGGGATAGGCCTATGAAAACAAAGAACCTGCTGTTTATTGCGCTGACCTGCGGCCTCGTATTTGGGGCCTATCAGGTCAGTCGCAACAAGGCGCCGACCCTGCACGTCGAATCGGCCCTGCTCTACCCAAGCCTGCTGGAGTCGATCAACGACGTGCAAAGCATCGAGCTCGCGAATGCGGCGGGCCAGTTCCGGATTGCGCGTCAGGGCGAGGGCTGGGGCATGGCCGATCGCGATGGCTTTCCGGTTCAGGCAACGCCCGTCAGAGAACTCCTGATGCAATTGGCGGCCCTCAAGATTCGCGAAGAAAAAACCGCCAAGCCTGACCAATACCCAACGCTCGGCGTGGAAGAACTCGACCTGCCAAAGGCGAGCGGGCTGCGGGTCAGTGTAAGTGGCAAGTCGGAGCAAAATCTGGCGGCTCTTATCGTCGGCAAAGCACGTAAACCCAGCGGCAACGAATCGCCAGGACACTATGTGCGTCGCGTGGGCGAGGCGTCGGCCTTGCTGGTTGAAGGCGAACTTGGCGTGAAGTTGAAACGCAACGAGTGGCTGGATACCGCCATTGCGAATATCCCGGTCGATCGCGTGCGGCAGGTCAGCTTGCAGGGCAACGGCGAGCCGCCGGTGGTCGTGACCAAAGCTGACCGCAAGGACCAGTTATTCACCCTGCAGAATGTCCCGAAAGACAAAGAGGCAAAATCGGCGGCGCTCGTCTCCAACGTCGGCGGGCTGTTGCTCGACCTGCGCTTCGAGGACGTCGCCAGCGCCAAAGTGGTGGCGGGATTGACGCCCGAACGCACGGCCACGCTGGAAACCTTTGATGGGCTTACTGCGACGCTGGAGAGCTATGCGCTTGAAGGCCGCAGCCTGGTGGCGATTCGCTTCGCGCATCATCCGGTGGCGGCGGCGCAGGCAGTGCCGGCCAAGCCGGCTGAGGGCGAGGCCGCCAACACCAAGCCCGCTGGCACTGACGCGCCGGACGTGGCGAAGGAAGTGGAGACGCTTAATGAGCGCACCCGCCTGTGGGTCTACCAGTTGGCCGACTACAAGGCGCGCACGCTAAAGCGCAGTTTTGCCGAGTTGGTAAAAGTGAAAGAGAAAGCCCCGCCCCCGGCTACCGCCGACTAGGCGGGCGCGCCGGCGGCGGATTTAGTGCAGGGCCTGCGTTGAGTTAGCCGGTAGCGACGGGGTGAGTTGTCGCAAGACCCGCCAGCCCTGATGGCTACCCACTTCCCGCCATAACTGATAGGCGTTAAGACCATCGAGGCACGGGCCTTCGGCGCCTTCTTCGCGCATCGTGAGCAGAATATCCAGCACCGAAACATACTGCGCCGCCAGCGCGCGATAGAGCGCCCGTTCGTCACCGCCCACCCGGGTCGCGTGGTCCTGATAGGCCTGCCGTCCGACCTGTACAAAATAATTCACGGGAATGCTGTTGCGGATCGCGTGATCGGGAAACAGGCCCGAAAACAACAGGCAGTGGTCGCCCACTGAGGCCAGATCCTCGTGGTCGGCCCGCGTGCCTTCGACCAACTGTTTCGCGAAGCGGGCGGTGTGCGAACCGCTGGAACTGCCGGCGCTCCCAAGCGCGCGGTACAGCAGCGCGACTGCATACTCCTCAAGTGGTTCGGGCAAGAAAATCTGCGCGTTTTGCTGGGCCAGCGTTAACAACGCTCGCCACCCGGCAGTCTCTGCAAGCTGCAGGTCTATCCTCACGTCACTAGCCCTCTAAAGTC
>JAURMJ010000279.1 GCA_030830765.1 Quisquiliibacterium sp. | reverse complement strand
TCGAGCCTGAGGACAGCTTTGGAGACTACGACGCCGAACTGGTGCATCTGGCACCGCGTGACCAGTTCCCCGACGAGCTGGAAGTTGGCATGAGTTTTGAGGGCTTTCCTGGCCAGGACATCGATTCTGACGCCGAGCCATTGATTCATATCGTGACCGATATCGCCGATGGTGTGGTCGTGCTCGATGCGAACCATCCACTGGCGGGACTGGCGCTGCGGTTTGATGTGCGCGTGATCGCTGTGCGGGAGGCGTCCGAAGACGAGATTGCCCGCGAGCGAGAAATAGCCCAGGAGGATCCGGGCGATCAGTTTGCGGGCTCGTCCGATGTGCAGCCCGCCAGATCTGGCACTGATGAGGACAATGACTTCGATTCGCCAGCAGACGAGGAAACCGAGCATCGGTCCTTCGAATCACGCGAGGCACGCAGGTTGCACTGATGCGGCCTGAAGGTTTCTCTCTGTGAGGTCTCGATCTCGACGTGTATCCGGGACGATGCCTGGGGTATTCCGATGCTTTCAACGCGGCGAAGGCGCCATTTTCAAGGTCAGCCTCGCTTGCCCAGCAGGTCCTTGAGTTCGTAGACCAGGTCCAGCGCTGCCCGGGCGCTAAGCTGATCCGGATCGGTCTCGTGCAGTCGCTGGGCAAGCTCATCCAGCCGCGCAGCCCGCTCTGACAGGTCAGTGTCGCTGGCATCTGCGGTGTCACTTTGAAAGGCGGCGCCCGGCGAGCCTGCATCAGAGAAAAGATCGATCTGCGCATCCTGTTCGCGTGCACGGGCCTCCAGCGATTCGAGCAGGTGTCCGGCGGCCTTGACGACGGCAGTCGGCAGGCCGGCCAGGCGTGCAACCTGCAACCCGTAGCTGCGGTTTGCAGGCCCATCCCTGACTTCGTGCAGAAAAGCGATCGTGCCGCGATGCTCGGCCGCAGCCAGGTGACGATTGATTGCCTGAGGGAAACGCTCAGCCAGCTGGGTCAGCTCGAAGTAGTGCGTTGCGAACAGTACAAACGATCTGTTGTGAGAAAGCAGCCTGGATGCAATTGCGTGTGCAAGAGACAGACCGTCGAAAGTTGACGTGCCTCGCCCGATCTCGTCCATCAGAACCAGCGACTGCTCGGTGGCTGCATGCAGAATGGCGGCGGCCTCGGTCATTTCAACCATGAAGGTCGAGCGTCCGCCGGCCAGATCATCAGAGGCACCAATGCGGGTGAAGATGCGATCGATCGGCCCCAGTCTGAAGACATCGGCCGGGACATAGCTTCCCACGTAGGCCATCAACACCGTCAGCGCAATCTGTCGCATGTAGGTGGATTTGCCGCCCATGTTCGGACCGGTCAGCAGTATCGTTCGATGCCTGTCGTCCAGGATGCAGTCGTTCGGTACGAAGCGCTCGACCGAATCCTCGACAACCGGATGTCGGCCCGCCCGGATCTCAATGCCAGGCAGGGATGTGAATTCCGGGGCGACCCAGCCCAGCTCGCGGGCCCGGTCTGCCAGACAGGCAAGCACGTCGATCTCACCGACCGTGCGTCCAATCTGCTGCCATTGCGCCACCGAGACCGCCAGAGCATCAAGCAACTGCTCATAGAGCTCGCGTTCGCGGGCCAGGGCCCGCTCGCGGGCCGACAGCGCCTTGTCCTCAAAGGCCTTGAGCTGCGGCGTGACATAGCGCTCGGCATTCTTCAGGGTCTGACGCCTGCGGTAGTCTTCAGGCACACGCTCGGACTGACCGCGGGTGACCTCGATGTAAAACCCGTGGACACTGTTGAAGCCGACCTTCAGGTTCGCAATGCCAGTGCGTTCGCGTTCGCTGACTTCCATCTGGGCCAGGAACTCGTCGCAGTTTTCGTCGATTGCCCTGAGCTCATCGAGCGACGGATCAAAGCCCGCCCGGAAAATACCGCCGTCGCGGATCTGAGCGCTCGGCTCATCGAGCAGGGCGCGCGCCAGCAGCGCGGCATCGGCAGCCGGCGGTGTGAGCGTCGCCACGGCTTGTTCGAACAAGGTCGAGTCCGTATCGATGGCAGCCAACTGTGCGGCGATTTCGTCAACCAGCGCGCAAGCGTCGCGCAGGGCGGCAAGTTCGCGCGGACGTACTGAACGCAAGGCAATGCGGCTCGCGATGCGTTCAAAGTCGACGGTTTTCGCCAGCTGCGCCCGCAGTAACGTCGGGTCGGCATCAATCAGCCTGCCGACTCGCGCGTGCCGCCTTGCGGCATCCTGCTGACGGCGCAGCGGCAGTTGCAGCCAGCGCCGCAGGGTTCTGGCACCTGCGCTGCTCGCGCAACGATCGAGCACCGAGACCAATGTCGGTGATGTTTCACCGCGCAAAGTTTCGAACAATTCCAGATTGCGTCTTGCGACGGGGTCAACCACCAGATATTCATCGCCATGATGAACCCTGGGCGCCTGCAGATGCGATGGTGCAATTCCCTGAGTGCGGCCAACGTAATTGACCAGGGCCCCGAGTGCGCAAAGCGCGTCGGGGACTTCATCGACACCGAAGGCGGACAGATCGCCGATGTGCAGCAATTCGCACAGCTCGCGCGTTGCGCGCTGTCGATCAAACTGCCAGTCCGCGACGCGGGCAACCGGTGGCATTGCAAGCGGGCGGTTGTCCGCGTCGAGGGCAATCAGGCTGGCAAGCTCCATCGACTCGGGCAGAACCAGCTCGGCGGGGCGCAGCCGATCGAATTCCGCGGCAAACTGACCGGTCGGAACTTCCGAGAGCCAGCACTCGCCGCTGGCCACAACCATCCAGGCCAGGCCAAGTCTGCGGCTGCCCTGGCTGATTGCCAGCAGTAAGCGGTCGTCGCGCTCGGGCAGTAACTGAGCATCGGTGATCGTACCTGGCGTAACGATCCGCACAACCTTGCGCTCGACCGGCCCCTTGGACTGGGCAGGGTCACCGATCTGTTCACAGATGGCGACTGATTCGCCCAGCCTGATCAGCCGGGCCAGATACTGGTCGGCCGAGTGAAAAGGGACGCCGGCCATCGGGATTGGCTGCCCGGCCGAGACGCCGCGCCGCGTCAGCGTGATGCCGAGCAGTCGGGCCGCTTTCTCCGCATCGTCGTAGAACAGCTCATAGAAGTCGCCCATCCGGTAGAACAATAGAATCTGCGGATGCTCTGCCTTCAGGCGAAGGTACTGCTGCATCATCGGCGTGTGCGCTGACAGCGGAGCTGTCATCGCGGCACCGGCAAGCGGTGAATGTTGAGAGAGGCGGTCGCTCACGATCTGTTCATTGCCCCAAGTCAGGGTCAAGCCCGCGTGAAGCGGGTAAAGTTGCAAGTATGCACACCCGCAGCTCGTGTCGATCAGAGGGAGAACGCAACAATGACGCTTGAAGCATTCCAGGACGGTGCCCTGATGGCGATCCTGGCCAGTGCCGAGGGCTTGTATCGCCTGTTGTTTTCTCCAACGTCGCGCACTTTCTACCCGTATCTGCTGCCTTCTCTGATCGTTGCAGTGGCCATCGAGTGGCATCAGCGCAGGCGCGCCGACCCAGCCAGTTACCCGTCGACGCTGTTTTCACGCCAGACCTGGCTCGGTCGCAGTGCGATGTCTGATTACTGGCTGATCGTCCTGAACGCGGCCGTCCTTGGCTATTTCCTGTCATCGTTCACCGGCAGTCTGTTCGAGAGTCTTGAGCAGATTCTGCCCAGGCAGACCATCCAAGGACAGAGTGAATTCTCCGGTTTCCTGAAGGCCTTGCTGGTGGCGGCAATTCTGTTCATTGCGGATGATTTCGCGCGATTCTGGCTGCACTGGCTGGAGCATCGAATCGGGTTTCTGTGGGAGTTTCACAAGGTTCATCATTCGGCAGAGCAGTTGAATTTCCTGACGGCAGAGCGACACCATCCTGTCTCGGCGGTCTACTACTCAATCGGATTTTTCATGATTGCAGGTCTGGTCAATCTGCTGCTGATCAATGGTCTGATCGGTCAGGTCAGCCCGGCAAGTCTGCTCGGTGGCAATTTGTTCTGGATCGCAGCCAATCTGCTTTGCTCAACGCTGCGTCATTCGCCGGTCTGGTTGTCGTTCGGCCCACGCATTGAACGTCATTTGATCAGCCCGGCGCAACACCAGATCCATCATTCCGACGATCCGCGTCACTTCGACCGCAACTTTGGCAGCACGCTGGCGGTCTGGGATCGACTGTTCGGCACGCTGTACCTGACGACCTCCAGACCTGAGCCGATCCGCTTCGGGTTGGGAGAAGAAACCCGTCACTATCGCAGCCCCTGGCAGCTTTACTGGACCCCGTGTCTGATGGCCTGGCGTCGTGTGCGAGGACTGTTCCTGCTGCCGTCTGGCTTCAGACGCCCTCGATGATGCGCATATCGCGCACAACCGCATTGGTCCCCAGCGCAGCGAGCGCCTCCTTGTAACCGGCGCTGTCGTAGGCGGCCAGCGCCTGCTCGACCGAATCGAATTCAATGATCACCATGCGCTGCATCATGCCGGCCTCCTTGGTGGCAGCCGGCATGCCGCGTGCCAGAAAGCGGCCCCCTGCGGCTGTCAACGAGGGGCCGGCAAGCTTGGCATAGGCGGCGAGCGCATCGGCATCCTTGATCTGATGGTAAGCGCTGACCCAGTAGGCTTTGGACATGGCGGTCTTCCTTTCAAATGTCGGTCCGGGCTGATTTTGTCAGGCAGGTTTCTTGCCAAGCAGACCCAGCATCGAGACAAAGATCTTCGGCGTCGCGGTGACCACCTGGCCACTGAAGATGTAATCGCCATCGCCGGAGAAATTGCCGATCAGGCCACCAGCTTCGGTGATCAGCAGGCTGCCAGCTGCGATGTCCCAGGGCGCCAGGCCGAACTCGAAGAAGGCATCGTAGCGACCACAGGCGACGTAGGCCAGATCGAGCGCCGCAGCGCCTGGTCGACGGACGGCCGCTGCCCGCTCGGTCACCAGCTTGAACATCTTCAAGTAATCATCGATGTGATCGATCTGGCGATACGGAAAGCCGGTGCCGACAAGCGCTTCATCAATCTTCGTTCGCTTTGAGACACGGATGCGGCGGTCATTCAGATAGGCACCCCGGCCCTTGGATGCGGTGAACAGCTCATCCCGATTCGGGTCATAAATGATGGCCTGCGTGACCACGCCACGCTGCATCAGAGCGATCGAAATTGCGTACTGCGGAAATCCGTGGATGAAGTTTGTCGTGCCATCGAGCGGGTCGATGATCCAGACATTTTCAGCTTCCTGCACGGATGCCTGAGCCTTGTCGGCCGTGTGACCGGATTCCTCAGCGAGGATTGCATGATCGGGAAAGGACCCGAGCAGCGTCTCAATGATGGCCTGTTCGGACGCATGATCCACTTCGGTGACGAAGTCGTTGCGTTGCTTGCGGGCAATCTGGAGCTGTTCGAGGTCCACGCTGGCGCGGTTGATGATCCGGCCTGCGCGGCGCGCGGCGCGAACCGCGACGGTGAGCATCGGGTGCATGATGGAACCTGGACGAAAACATCCATTTTACGGGATCGCGAGGGCAAGCGCCGGCCCGTTCAGTCTTTTGGTTTCGTTTCGGCTGCTCGGGGTCGACGTTTTCATGTGCGCCGACCGATAGAATGCGCACGTGTGAGGCACGATGACCCCTGAATCCCTTCATCAAAACAACCCGTCGGTGCTCGACCGCGTAGCAGTTGTGCTCGTTGAAACCAGTCATCCGGGCAATGTCGGATCGACGGCACGGGCAATGCGGGTCATGGGACTCAAAAATCTTGTCCTGGTGGCACCCCACGATGCCTTGGCCCATCAGCACGCTGACGCGCTTGCCTTTGCCAGCGGCGCAGTCGAGGTGCTGCAGTCGGCGCGAATCGTGACAAGCCTGGAGGAGGCGCTTGAAGAGGTCTCGCTGGCTGTTGCGATCAGCGCCGATCCCCGCCAATTCGGACCGCCACCGCTGGAACCCGAAGCGGCCGCGAAGCGGATGCTGGCTGAGCTGACCGTCAACGACGGGCATCGGGTCGCACTGGTCTTTGGAACCGAACGAACCGGTTTGTCGATCGAGCAGGTCTCGCGCTGCCATTTGCTCTGCTCGATTCCCGGCGATCCGGAGTACCACTCGCTGAATCTGTCGCAGGCGGTCCAGGTGCTGACCTACGTGCTGCGTCGCGAGTCGCAGCACGCGCAGCAGGCCGTGCCGGCGCAGACGTCAAGCTTTGCCAGTCAGCAGGCGATCGAGGCCATGTTCAACCATCTGGAGCGAGCGCTGGTCGCGATCGGCTTCCTTGACCCGGCACACCCCAAGAAGCTGATGCCACGCCTTCGCAGGCTGTTTGCCAGAACGCGCCTGGAAATAGAGGAGGTTGATCTGCTGCGCGGGATCTGCAAGATGACCGAGCAGGCTGGTCGCGAGAACCCGCAGCCATGGCTTGCGGATCGTGCAGTGAACACCCAGGATCCGGGGAGAAAAGTCAGATGAATCAGCGTCGAATTCCCGCGGTCTTCATGCGTGGCGGAACCGGCAAGGGCGTGTTTTTTCACGGTCGAGATCTTCCGCACCAGCCGGCCGAGCGTGATCCGCTGTTGCTGCGCCTCTTCGGCAGTCCGGATCGCTTCGGGCTGCAACGTGATGGTCTGGGCGGTGCAAGCGATGACACCAGCAAGGTTGCAATCATCACGCCGTCAAGACGCGATGATTGCGACGTCGACTTCCTTTACGGGGCCGTTGGAATCGATCAGCCGGTCATTGACTGGACTGGCAATTGCACGAACCTGACTGCAGCAGTCGGCCCATTTGCGATCCAGGAGGGACTGGTTCCCCCGGTTGACGGCGTCACGCGGGTTCGAATCTGGCAGGCAAATCTCGGATGTCGGATCGATGCCTTTGTGCCGGTACGTGACGCCGAGGTCCTCGAAGCCGGGGCATTCACGGAAGATGGCGTGCCCTTCACATCGGCTGAAATTCGTCTCGAATTTCTTGCACCGAGCGCCCAGTCGCGCGGCGAATTGCCGTTGCTGCCAAGTGGCGCCGTGAAGGACAGTCTGCAGGTGCCCAAACTTGGGGAAATCACGGCCACGATGGTCTGCGCCGGGGATCCAACGGTCTTTGTCCGGGCTGCCTCGATCGGCATGAGTGGCCGGGAGGCGGCGGCTGACATCGAGCGGGATCGCAAATTGCTGGACAAGCTTGAAGCGATTCGAGCCGCAGCTGCGGTCAGGATGGGGCTGGCGGCCACCCCCGAGGAAGTGGCACGGATGAAGATTTCATCGCCAAAGATCGCCTGGGTGGGGCGACCTGCCGTCTATCGAACCGAGGCCGGCGAGGAGGTAACGGCCGACCGGATCGATGTGCTCGCCAGACTGGTCTCCGGTGGCCGTCTGCATCACGGCCTGACCGGAGCCACCGCGATTTCGTTGGCAGCCGCGGCGGCTCTGCCGGGCAGTGTGGTCAATGAGGTTGCACGGACTCTGCCGGGTTTGCCAACCCGGATCGGACATCAATCGGGGGTGCTGGCGGTCGGGGCCGAGTTGTCCCGGCATGAGGACGGCAGTTGGCATGTTGATCGCGCCATCATTTCGCGCAGTGCCAGGCGTCTGATGAGCGGCTGGGTTTACCTGCCGCCGGCAGGAATATCCGGGCGGGCTTAAAATTCTGATTCTGGACTGCGCCCGCGGGGGGCTCTGATTGAGCTTCCCGCGGGCTTTTATCGGTCGGTTGCCTATCGATGTCACGTACGCCTGGGAACGGCTGCGATGACTTCAGGAGATTGGTGTTGATTTTTTTCGAACGTTTGCGCGAAGACATCGCCAACGTGATGGATAAGGACCCGGCCGCCCGTTCGCGACTTGAGGTGGTGCTTTGCTATCCGGGCTTTCATGCGATCACAATCCATCGGGTCGCCAACCCGCTCTATCGCACCGGCTTTGTCGTGATCGCCCGCTGGCTTTCGCATCTTGCGCGCTGGCTGACCGGTATCGAAATTCACCCAGGGGCAACCATCGGGCGGCGGGTGTTCATCGATCATGGGATGGGCGTTGTGGTCGGCGAGACTGCCATCATCGGCGATGACTGCACGATTTATCAGGGCGTGACCCTGGGTGGCACCTCGCTTGAGCGAGGTGCCAAACGCCATCCGACCTTGGAGAATAATGTTGTCGTCGGGGCAGGCGCCAAGGTGCTCGGTCCGTTCACACTTGGGGCTGGTGCCCGTGTCGGTTCCAATTCTGTCGTGATCAAGGCCGTGCCGCCGGGCGCTACGGCCGTCGGGATCCCCGCACGCACGATCCTTCAGCAGGACGAGCAACTGCGCGAAGAGCAGGCAGCCAGAATGGGGTTCTCGGCCTACGCGATCAATCAGAACGCCGATGACCCGCTGGTGACCGCCTTGCATCGTCTGATCGATCATGTCTCCGAACAGGATCGCACCATCGAGCAACTACAGCAGGCGCTTGAACACTTGGGGGCCCGTGTCGACGAGCCGGTCGCACCCCTTGATGCAGGGCGTCTGAACAGGATGGTCGATTAAGCCCCTTCTTTATTGCGGATCCAGCTCCCGAGGCGTCTGAATCCGGCGGCATTGACCGACAGCATGCCGCCCAGCCCGAGTCTGGCGTCCCAGTCCGGGAGAACCCAACGCTCGAGCGATTCGCCATCTGCAAGGACGTGCCGGGCCGGGCGGTGGGTATGCCCATGGATCAGGCAGCTGGCCTGCGCATCGATCATTGCCTGCGCGACGGCGCCCGGAT
>JAURMJ010000278.1 GCA_030830765.1 Quisquiliibacterium sp. | reverse complement strand
TGACCGCTCACGTGGGATATCGGGAAGATCCTGATATCCGTACGATTCTTCGCCTTGCCGGTCGCAAGGGCATCGAACTGGATGTTGACCAGACGTCATTTTTCACCAGCCGACCGACGGTGATTTCGGTTTCGCCGCGCGGCTTGTTCGGCTGGCGCCGTTCGCTGTTCGGCTGGATGCTCAAGAACAGTGTGTCGGTTGCCCGCTACTTTGATCTGCCGCCGAACAGGGTGATCGAGCTTGGGACTCAGGTGGGGATCTGAGCAGGACAGATCGAAAGACTGAATTTTCTGATCCGTGTAGCGTCGTCGTTGTGCGGGCCTGAAGGCATCCGGCGCGTCGGTACAATTGCCCGATGGCAACGCGAAAAAGTGAATACAGTGAGTCGTCGATCCGTGTGCTCAAGGGGCTTGAGCCCGTCAAGCAGCGGCCCGGCATGTACACCCGAACAGACAACCCACTGCACATCCTGCAGGAGGTGGTCGACAATGCTGCTGACGAGGCGCTTGCGGGGTTTTGCAAGGAGATTTCGGTCACGCTCGAGTCCGATGGCAGTGTGACCGTCGAGGATGACGGCCGGGGTATTCCGGTTGGCCCACATCCCGAGGAGGGGGCGCCGGTCGTCGAAATCGTCTTTACCCGCCTTCATGCCGGTGGAAAGTTCGATAAGGCTGCCGGTGGCGCCTACAGCTTTTCTGGCGGTCTGCATGGTGTCGGAGTCTCGGTCACCAACGCACTTTCAAAACGTCTGGAGGTGACAGTCTGGCGTGATGGTGGGGCCCATCAGATCGTGTTTGCCGACGGAGATGTCATCTCCGCCCTGCAGCGCAGAGACCCTGCGCGCGGCGAACGCCGAAGCGGCACCCGCGTGCGGTGCTGGCCCAACCCGAAATATTTCGATTCGCAAGGCATTCCGCAGGGCGAATTGATCCAGTTGCTGCGGTCCAAAGCAGTGCTGCTGCCGGGCCTGAAGGTCAATCTGGTCGATAGCCGGAACGCCCGGACGCAGACCTGGCAGTACGCCGAAGGCCTGCGCGGCTATCTGCTTGAGACGCTGGCAGAGGGCAGCGGTGCTCAGCCAATGATTCCCATCTTCGAAGGCGAGCAGTATGTCCTGTCGGGCCATGAGACCTTCGCCGAGGGTGAGGGTGCCCAGTGGGTGGTCTGCTGGACCGAAGAGGGCGGGTTGGTACGTGAGTCCTACGTGAACCTGATTCCGACTACCGCTGGTGGCACCCATGAATCCGGGCTGCGAGATGGCCTGTTCGGAGCGGTCAAAGGCTTCGTCGAGATGCACAGTCTGCTGCCCAAAGGCATCAAGCTGATGCCTGAGGATGTCTTTGCACGGGCGAGCTTTGTGCTGTCGGCCCGCGTGCTCGATCCGCAGTTCCAGGGGCAGATCAAGGAACGGCTGAATTCGCGAGATGCGCTTCGACTGGTGTCCACGCTGGTCCGTCCACAGCTCGAACTGTGGCTCAGCCAGCATGTGGAATTCGGCAAGCGCCTCGCGGAACTGGTCATCAAACAGGCGCAGGCTCGCAGTCGTGCTGCGCAGAAGGTTGAAAAGCGCAAAAGCTCCGGCGTGGCTGTGCTTCCGGGCAAGCTCACCGATTGTGAGTCCACTGATATCACGCGCAACGAAATTTTCCTGGTCGAAGGAGACTCCGCGGGGGGGTCAGCCAAGATGGGGCGCGACAAGGAATACCAGGCGATCCTGCCGCTGCGCGGCAAGGTGCTCAACACCTGGGATGCCGAGCGTGACCGCCTGTTTGCCAATAACGAGATTCATGACATTGCCGTAGCCATCGGCATCGATCCTCACGGACCAGGGGATCAGCCGGATCTGTCCGGTCTGCGCTACGGCAAGATTGCGATCCTGTCGGATGCGGACGTCGATGGCTCACATATTCAGGTGCTGCTGCTGACGCTGTTCTTCAAGCATTTTCCGAAACTTGTCGAGCACGGGCATGTTTGTATCGCCCGTCCCCCGCTTTATCGGGTCGATGTCCCAGCCCAGGGCAAGCGTCCGCTGCGAAAGCTCTATTGCCTTGATGACGGCGAGCTCAAGCACGTCGAGGACAAGCTTCGCAAGGACGGTGTCCGCGAGGGCGCCTGGTCGATCTCGCGGTTCAAGGGCCTTGGCGAAATGAATGCCGAGCAACTCTGGGAAACCACGATGAATCCCGATACAAGGCGTCTGCTGCCAGTCTCGTTGGGGGCGCTGGATCGGGTTGGGACCGAACAACGCTTCACGATGTTGATGGGCAAGGGCGAGGCTGCCTCAAGGCGAGCCTGGCTCGAAGAGCGCGGCAACGAAGCTGAAGTCGATATCTGATTGCCGGAACACGATGACTGAACGTGATCTATTTAGTGATTTGGAGCCCCTGGGAAATGACCCTCAGGGTGATTCCCAGACCTTGACGCTTGCCGACTATGCGGAGCGCGCGTACCTCGAATACGCGGTTTCGGTGGTCAAGGGACGGGCATTGCCCGATGTGTGTGACGGTCAGAAGCCTGTGCAGCGCCGCATTCTGTATGCGATGAATGAGATGGGGCTGGGGCCGTCGGCAAAACCGGTCAAATCGGCTCGGGTCGTCGGCGATGTTCTGGGCAAGTACCACCCCCATGGTGATACCGCGGCCTACGATGCGCTGGTGCGTATGGCGCAGTCGTTTTCATTGCGCTATCCACTGATCGACGGGCAGGGCAATTTCGGCTCCCGCGATGGCGACGGCGCCGCTGCGATGCGTTACACCGAGGCCCGGTTGACGCGTCATGCAGCCTTGCTGCTCGACGAAATCGACGAAGGAACCGTCGAATTCATTGCCAATTACGATGGCTCGGCCCAGGAACCGGCTCAGCTTCCAGCCCGTCTGCCGATGGTTCTGCTCAATGGTGCTTCGGGGATTGCCGTTGGGCTCGCAACCGAAATTCCTTCGCACAACTTACGTGAAGTCGCGGCAGCGGCGGTGTTGACGCTGCGCAATCCGAATGTTTCGCTCGACGAATTGCTTACGGTGCTGCCTGGACCTGATTTCCCCGGTGGTGCTCAATTGATTTCTGCGCCGGCTGACATTCGCGATGTCTACCAATCGGGTCGGGGCTCGTTGAAGATGCGGGCGCGATATCAGATCGAGGATCTTGCTCGCGGACAATGGCAGCTGGTGGTTAATGAACTGCCTCACGGTGTTTCATCTCAGAAGGTGCTCGAGGAAATCGAAGACCTGAGTAATCCGAAGGTGAAGGCCGGCAAAAAGGCGCTCAGTACAGATCAACAGCAACTCAAGCAAACCGTGCTTGCCGTGCTCGATACAGTGCGGGACGAATCAGGCAAGGATGCGCCCGTTCGACTTGTTTTTGAGCCGCGCTCTTCAAGAGTGGGGCAACAGGAACTTCTCAATGTGCTGCTCGCCCACACCAGTCTGGAGACCGGCGTTTCGGTGAATCTTGTGATGGTCGGCGCCGACGGTCGACCCAGGCAGAAGACGCTTTCCGAGGTGCTGCGCGAATGGACTGAGTTTCGAACGTCTACAGTGACTCGCCGTAGCGAATTTCGGCTGGCTAAGGTGGCTGAACGCATTCACGTGCTTGAAGGTCGATTGCTGGTCCTGCTGAATATCGATGAAGT
>JAURMJ010000277.1 GCA_030830765.1 Quisquiliibacterium sp. | reverse complement strand
ATCGACTGCCGGTTCGAATCCAGCGAGGAGACCGACACGGTGCCGCGCGCGACGATGTAGAACCTGTCGCCAGGGTCGCCCTCGGCGTAGATGACCTGCCCAGGCTGGAAAGGCTGCGACAAAAAACACGCGGCCAGCGCCTCTAGCACCTTGATGTCCACGTCCCTGAACAGTGGAATCGCCCGGAGACGATCGCCGCTCACTGCTGCGTGCTGCCCGTCTGCGCTGATGACGAAGCCAGTCTGCATCTCCCACAAGCGCTGGTAAAGGCCACCACTGGCCAGGAGCTCATCGTGGCGCCCCTCTTGCGCGACCTGCCCCTGGTCCAACACGACAATGTGATCGACAAACTTGGCAGACGCGAGACGGTGCGTCACCAGTATCACGGTTCGCTGTTTTGCCAGTTGCTGGATCGTCGCGTTGATTGCGGTCTCTGACTCGGGGTCCAGCGACGAGGTCACCTCGTCGAGCAGCAGGATGGCCGGGTTGGGCAGAATCGCGCGGGCCAATGCAATGCGCTGCTTCTGGCCTTCAGAGAGCCACCTGCCGCCTTCTCCTACGCCGCTGTCATAGCCTTTGGGTAAGGTGAGGATGTAGTCGTGAATTTCGGCCATCCTAGCCGCCGCGAACACCTCTTCATCGCTAGCATCGGGCTTGGCAAAACTGATGTTGTTGCGAATGCTCGTGTTGAGCAACTGCGACTGTTGCAGCACCGTACCGATGTGGGAGCCTAGCGAAGCCGGCTCGACCTCTCGCAGGTCATGGCCATCGATCAGGATGCGTCCGGCGTTGGGCGGAAAAAACCCGAGCAGCAACCTGAACAGCGTGCTCTTACCGGATCCGCTGCGTCCCACCATCGCCATCGATTTGCCGATCGGGTGGTTCAGAGTCAGCCCCCGCAAATACGGCTTTTCCGCGCTGTAGCTGAAGTCGACTTGCTCGAAGCAGATCGATTGTGAAGGTTCAGGCAGAGCCATCAACGCACCAACCTCTTGCAAAGGCAAGGCTGCTCTTTCGACCTGCTCGAATCGCTCCAGGCTCAACACGGCCCGACTCAGCGCCTGCACCTGATCGGCCAGTCTATTGATCGCTTGCATGACACCCGGAAGAAAGAGGATGAATGCCGAAAAAGTGCCAAGTGTCAGCAGGCCTGCATAGGTCAGACCGGCGCCTGCACAGAGCACCAGCAAGGTCAGATTGGCCTGTTGGTTTTCAAGTGAGAGCTTGAATGCATCCATCAGATATTGCGGCGTCTTCAAGGTGCGCCGTATGTCGGCAATGTCGCGCAGGGGTGGGCGCGGGCCCTTACGACCGATGACATCTTCAACCAGACGTTGCGAGGCCGCTTTCCCGCCTCCAAAGGCGCGCACCAAAGGCTGCGCTGCCACATGGTCGCTCACCACACCATTGAAGCGTTCCACAAACTTTCTGAGCACGTCGTTCGCCTCGACCGTGGATTTGAGATGACGCTGTGGCCGCATCACGATCAGCGGCAACATAAGCACCACCACCAGCGCGAGTTGCCAATTGAGAACAAATAGCGTCACTATCGTCACCCCAAACTGGAGAATGGCACGCAAGCCATTTGCAAAGAGGTCACGCAGGGTGCCGGCTAATGTTAGCAATTCGGTATCGAACAGGGGAGAAAAATGGCCTGGCGGGGCGTGGTCGAAGTAATGCATGGGCAATCGCTGGATCAGATTCAACAGCACAATGCGTAAATCATTGTTGATCTGGGCCAGCAAGTAGCCGCGGATTACTGCCAATGTATTGCGGGCCAGCGCGGCAAGCGCGAATAGCAGTGCCAGCGCGACCAGAGCCACGGCCAGCATTTCCAGCTTGTGCGGCAGCAGCGCCTCGTCAATCAAAAAACGAATGGTGAGCGGCATGCAGACTTCGAAGCCCACCGCCAACACCACGGCCAGCCCGAGATAAATATGCAGCCTCCAGTAAGGGCGCAGATAGACGCTGGCCGCAACCTGCAGGAGATGCCTGATCTTCGCTAACTGGTCCATGCCGGTTGGGTCTGGTCAGTGGGCGGCAGCCGTTCGTGTGACGCTGGCCAAGCGGCGGGCGGCGTGATGCAGTGCCATCGTGATCGGATGACCAGAGTGGCGCAGGGCAAACAGACCCGGACTCTCGAATTCCATGAATTCGGCCGACTGCGGCAGTATCGCAGCTACCGGGCCGTTAAAGGTTTGCTCCACCCGCGCGCGCACCACCTGCACAAGGCTGGTGTCGGACAACTGATTGACCATCAACTGGATATCGGCCACATCAAGCTGGCGTGCTATCTGCACTGTCACGCCAGTGCCCTCGAAGTCTTGCGCATCTGCGCGCAGCACCACGATCAAGGTCTGAACCGCGCGCAGGGTCAGGAGCGCTTCCTCGTTGAGACCAGGGTGGGTGTCGATCAACAGTGTGTCGAGTTGCAACAGACTGGCCAGATCGTGAAAGCACTGGGTAAGCCGCAGTGGGTCATAACCCTGGCTGAGCACCTGAGCCATCGCACCTGGAATGACGCTGGCCGAGGCGAGAAACAGCTTTCCCGTGACTGGCTGTCCCAGGTCTGCCGTGACGTCTTCTGCCAGTTGATGAATACTGCATGTGCCCAGCAGGTAGTCGTTGACCGAAAAGTCGATTTTGCGGCCAGTCTGCCCCAACAGCCCATGCATGCCTGGCGATTGCAAATTGGCGTCGATCACGCCGACGCGCTGGCCTGACTGGGCCAGCAAAGCGGCCAGATTGGCGGTGATGCAAGACTTGCCATTGCCACCGCGAAACGAATGCACCGCGATCAGGCGCGCCGTACCCTGCTTTGTGACGGCTGCATCCAGATTGCGAAAGCTGGTGGTGCCGGTGCTGCGGGCGAGGTCGGCGCTCTCGCTAGTCTCCTGAAGTTCCTGCCGAAGATTTTCGACCTGCTGTTGCAGGCGATGCTCGGCTAGCTTGCGCGCCGTGATGTCGTACAGCGACGACAGGATGGCGGTCTCTTGGTTAAACTCAAGCAGGCGTAGCGAGATGTCTACCCACATCAGAGCGCCGTCAAGCTGGCGGAAGCGTACCTCTTGGTGATCGACTGCCTTGTGCTCTTCGAGGTTGGCGATGATGGTGCGGCGATCAGACGGATCATAATAAAAATCAACCAGCTTACGCCCGATCATTTCCTGAGAGGGCGAGCCAAACATCGCGCCAAACATGGTGTTTGCGTAGACGATTTCACCGTCGGCCACGCGGCTGATTAGAATCGCCGCCGGGGTAGCCTCGACGATCATGCGCAACTGCTGCTCACCCCTGAGTACGGCGGCAGCGGCGCGCTCCTGGAGTTCCTCTTCCACCGTGTCGGCATGCTCGGTGGTCATTTCGAGCATGGTCGTCAGGTCATCACGTTCCTGCACCAGGTCGGCGGAGACATGATCGGCATGTTGAGTGGAATTCTCGAGCATGACTTCAAGGTCATGCTTTTCCTGCTCAAGTTCCTGCACGCGTCGGCGCAGTTCCTCGATAGCTACTGCTGCGTCCTGTTGAGCGACGTCATGTGCCGCAGTGACATGCGGTTCAGGCATCAGGCAATTACCAGCTTCAGGGACGGCAACAGTCGCTGCAGATTGATCAGGGATTTCTCCTGCCAGGGGAATCGACTACTGCCACGAATCACCACCTGGCTCGCACCCAGCTTGCGCACATGGAGAATGAATTTGGACAGGGTGTTGATGCCAGAACTGTTCAGGAACTGCAATTCGCTCACGTCAAGCGTGAGTGACGCTGGCTTAGCGTCGGCAGCAGCGACCAGCAAATCAAGCACCGGCTTGTATTCATCGCCCTGCAGCCGAAACGAACCCTGACAGCTGACCGTTGCCGCCGCTGCGTCATGTCTTACCTGATAGTCGGGTTGAATAATGTCTGTCACAAGCTCTTCTCCTTGCTGCAATTACGAGCGTTCCGGCGTGGCATGCGAGCAGTGCACGGCGCGCCAGCCGGACATTTTTTGGTTCAGACCGGCAGTCGCACCATGGTCGTTACGGTGACATGATTGGGCGTGGCGGCCGCGCTGTCGAACTCCCAGGCCAGGCCGGCGCCATAGTCGTTGATCATGGTGAGAAACCCTAAACCAGAGCCACCTTCATTTTCTTCACTCGCGTTGCGTTCAAGCTGTTCGATGTAAAGATCGTTGGTGTCGGTGGTCAGCAACTTGTTTAGAAATTGCTGGAACGCGTCGAGCCGCTCCGGCGCAATGCCGTTGACCGTATAGACGCGCACCGCATCGACGCCCAAAAACACCTCAATTGTCACCGTGTGCTGTTGCGTCGCAAAACTGAATTTCATCGCGTTTTCCAACAACTCGTTGGCGATGAAGCTGATCGCGTCCTTGATCTCGCTCTGGCGCGCAGAAGCGGCTTGGTCGTCACCGGGAAAGAAGGTGCTTACGTAGCCGGCCAGAAAATCGGCCGACAGGCCATTGTTGCGCCAGCGCTGCTGCAGCGGAATTGAGGATGGGTGAAAACCTATCTTCAGATACTCGCCAGATATGCCTTCCCGTTCGATGAATGCTCCAAATGCCTGTTTCATGTCCGGCCCGCTTTCCTGTTGTGCGCGATCATTTGTGCCCCTCCGTTTTCTGGATATTTCTGCTTCAGTACCACTAGTGTGACATCGTCGTATACCGTCTGGGTGCCAATGTAGTTCGCCACATCCGCTACCACCACATCCTTGATAGCCTCGGACGGGCTGGACCAGTGGCGGCTCACCAGCGCGCACAGGCGCTCCAGCCCATATTGCTCGCCAGCCATGTTCTCGGCCTCGGTGATGCCGTCGGTATAGAGCACCATGCCGTCGCCAGGCTGCAGCGTGATGGTGGTTTGGCCAACGAACTGCGCAATGTCGTCCACCAGGCCAACTGGAAAACCCAGGTTGAT
>JAURMJ010000276.1 GCA_030830765.1 Quisquiliibacterium sp. | reverse complement strand
TGTCGATCGCGTTACTCGAAGTGAATCGCAGCCGCAGCAACTCAAATGCAACGATCCATCCGGTCAGACTGCTCGGATCGCTGCTGGTGGGCCTGTTCAAAAGCCCACTGATCTTTTCGATTGTGATCGGCCTGACCTGGGGAACGATCGAACCGCCAATGCCCGATGTGATGGATAACTTCCTGCGGATCCTGTCCGGCGCAGCCGGCCCGTGCGCGCTGTTCGCAATTGGCGCCTCGCTGGGCAATCGCCGCATCGAGCTGACCCGGACGGTTCGCTCGATGCTGGTCATCAAACTGGTCATGCATCCGGCGCTGGCAGCGCTGATCCTCTATGGCGTCGTGCGTGCCGAACCCGAAAGCGCCGCAATCGGCGTGCTGGCCGCGAGTCTTCCGGGCGCAAGCAACTCGTTCATCATTGCACAACGCTATGGCGTCGACACCCGCGAGATCAGTGCCTCGATTGTGGCCGGCACATTCATTGGCCTGATCACCGTATCGACGGTGATCTGGCTTCTCGGACTAAAAACGGGCTGACACGAAGCGGTTCAGCTGGCGATCGCAAACCAGGCTTTTTGCAATCGCTTGACCGAAACCGGCATCGGTGTGCGCAGTTCCTGTGCAAACAACGAAATCCGCAACTCCTCGAGCAGCCAGCGAAACTCGTCGAGCCGCGGATCGGTTTCGCCCTTACGCTGTGCGAGCAGCCGTCGATAGTTGCTCAGCAGAGGTGCCAGCTCGGAGAATTTCTGAGCATCGCGCGCACTGTCGCTGCGCAGCTTGTCGATGCGCAGACTCACGCCCTTCAGATAGCGGACCAGGTGCGCAAGCTGAGTTGGCGCAGTTCGGCTGACAAAGTGACGTGGCACCAGGGCTGAGAGCTGCTGCTCGATATCGACGGCGGCCTGGGTATGCGTCTTGATTTGTGGCAACTTGCGGCTGGCCGTCTGAAATTCGGTGAGCACGGCCAAGGTCGTACGGGCAATCTCCTGACCGATCAGATTAAGACGTGGACGGGCCTCAGCGACCCGCGCAGCGAATTTTTCCGCATCATCTGGCCAGGGCTCGACCATGCAGGCGCGATCAATCACTGCAATGACGAGATCGGCGCGCAACTCTTCGGCACTGCCCAAGGCTGAATACAGCAGACCAAGCTTCTGGGCGTCCGGCATATTTCGCTCGAAAAAGCGCAGAGGCTCTCTCATGGTGATGGCAAACAACCTGCGCAGCCCGTCGCGCATCCGGGTCTGCGCGGTCGCCGGATCATCAAAGACCTGGAGCTCGACGGCATCACCCACGTCCACCAAGGCCGGGTAGCCGATCAACGTGTCGCGCCCTTTTCGCAGCTCCATGATTTCCGGCAACGGCCCGAACGACCAGTCTGTGTAGGACCCTGCCTGAGTCATCCGGGTCGCAACGTCGGCAGCCTGGCTGCCGGCTGCCGACAAGGTGGCCGATGAATTCCCGTTTGCATGTCTTCCGAGCCCCTGGGTGGACCCGGCGGACTGACCTGGAGCAGACCCTTTTCCTGGCACGCCCACGGACGCGGCCTCGGATTGGGAAGTCCCTTGCGTACGGGTTCGGGTCGACAGACCCTTTTTGCCAACCGCAGAGAGCTCTGAATCGGCGCGACCGTCAGCTGCCGGCCCACCCGGCTGTGCAACTGCGTCCTGTCCGGCTGAAACCGGCAACTTTGCTGCAATGCCGGCAAGCGCTCGCTGAAAACTCGTCTGCGCACGCGCTCCGTGCCCAGCTCGCAGCTGCGCCAGACTGCGCGACATGGCGAGCACGCCACCATGGTCACCGACCAGTCTGAAATTCATGTTCAGATGCTGAGGCACGGACTCAAGTTTGAAGTCAGTGGCCACCGCGCGAATCTGCCTGACTTCGCGAAGATCCTCAAGCAACGCCTCAACCAGTGGTCGCGAGAATGCCCTGCCTTCGTCCAACCGGGGAGCCCAGCGCTCGACGAACCCCTCGACATAGTCAGGCACCGGAACCAGATGGCGACGCAGTTTCTGCGGCAGCGACTTGATCAATGCAGCCACCTTGTCCTTGAGCATCCCCGGCACCAGCCACTCGCAACGAGCCGCCTCAACCTGATTGAGCGCAAAGATCGGCACGGTCAGCGTCACACCATCGTCGGTAGCCCCCGGGTCGAACCGGTAGGCCAGATCAAACTGGATGCCGTGCATGGAAAGCCGACGCGGGAAGGCATCGGTGCCCGCCCCATCCGCATCGCGCTGCATCAGCTGATCGCGAGACAGCTTCAGAAGGTCCGGCGACTCGCGTACCGCCTTGCGATACCAGGCGTCCAGCTCATTGCCCGAACAGACCTGCTGCGGCAGCCGCTCGTCATACCAGTCGAACAGCAGCTGCTCGTCGACCAGCAGATCAGGACGACGGATGCGTTGTTCAAGCTTACGGATCTCGGCAATCAGTCGTCGGTTATGGACGACGAAGGGCAGCTGGCTATCCCATTCGCCAGCCACCAGCGCCTGGCGAATCAGTAATTCACGTGCAAGTTTCGGATCCCGCGGGCCGTAATGCACACGGCGCTGCGCCCAGATCATCAGCCCGTAGAGCACGCCACGCTCAAAAGCAACCACCTGCGCAGCCTTCTTCTCCCAGTGCGGCTCACTGTAAGAAGTGCGGATCAGATGCGAGGCGGCTTGCTCGATCCAGTCGGGCTCAATGCGTGCCACCGTGCGCGCAAAGAGTCGCCCGGTATCGACAAGCTCGGCAGCCATCAGCCAGCGTGGCTGCTTGCGAGTCAGCGACGAGCCCGGATGAATCAGGAATTTGGTCTCGTGTGTGCCTTGGTAATGCGCCTCATCAGGCGCCTTGAACCCGAGATTGCCGAGCATCCCGGTCAACAGCGCCTTGTGCAGCACCTCATAGGAGGCCGGCTCACGATTCGGCTTCCAGTGCATCTGGCCGACTGCATCATTGAGCTGGCTGTG
>JAURMJ010000275.1 GCA_030830765.1 Quisquiliibacterium sp. | reverse complement strand
CGACGCTGGCTGCGCGCATGGAAATGCCCGAGGACAAAATCCGCAAGATCCTGAAGATCGCCAAGGAGCCGATCTCGATGGAAACGCCCATTGGGGATGACGATGATTCCCATCTGGGCGATTTCATCGAAGACACCACGACGCTGGCGCCTGCTGATGCGGCTTTGCACGGTTCGATGCGTGATGTCGTCAAGGAAGTCCTCGATTCACTGACGCCACGCGAGGCCAAGGTGCTGCGTATGCGCTTTGGCGTCGAGATGAGTACTGACCATACGCTTGAGGAGGTTGGCAAGCAGTTTGACGTGACCCGCGAGCGGATCCGTCAAATCGAGGCGAAGGCGCTGCGCAAGCTGCGCCACCCGTCACGTGCGGACAAACTCAAGAGCTTCCTGGAGGGAGGTGAGTAATCGTCGGTGCCAATCGGTTGCGAAGACCGCAACCGAGGTTGGCTGAACAAAAAGACCGGTCTGTGACCGGTCTTTTTATTTGTAGACGGCTGTTGGGCTTGTCGTTTGTGATCTGGTCGGGAGGCAACAAGTCAAGGGCGGAGCGCGTTCAGCCCAGTGAATCGCCGGACGGTTCAAGGACAACGGCGGCCTCGCGCAACGCGTCGATCTGCTGTTCATCGAATCCGAAGTCGCGCAGTACTTCGATGCCCTCGGTGCCAACGCCTGGGAAGTGTCCGCGCCGGTCGCCTGCCTGTGGGGTCGGAACCCCCGGAATCGCCGGCACTGCAATACGGCCCACCTGCGCAAGATCGACCCAGCTCGCGCCTTGGGTTGCGACAACATGTGGATCGGCCAGCCATTCGGTCATCGTGTTGACCGGGCTGGCCAGTGCGCCGGCCTCTTCAATACGGCTGATCCAGTTGCGTGAATTGTCGGTGGCGAGCACCTTGCTGATCTCGGCTGCCAGGGCTGGTTGGTTGTCCGCGCGCAGCTCGAAGTTCGCATAGCGCGGGTCGTCAAGCAGATCCGGACGGTTCAGTGCCTTGCAAAGACCCGCGTAATGGATTTCCTTGCTCAACGTCACCGAGATATAGCCGTCACGGGTCTGGTAAACACCAGCCGGCGCGTTCAGTGCTTTCGGATGGTCTCCTTCGAGCGTGGCCTCGATGACCTTCAGGCCGAGAAAGGCGGCGCTGGCCTGCATCAGCGAGACGTCAAGGCGCTTGCCCCCTGCACCGGAGAGCCGTGCGTACAGGGCAGTTGAGACTGCCTGGAACGCGTAGAGCGAGGTCAGCGTATCGACCACCAGAAATCCGATCTTATTGGGCTGGCCCTGGCTGTCGCGGTTGAACGCCATCATCGCGGAGAAGGCCTGGATGACCGTGTCGGTTCCAGGCCGCTCCGCATACGGTCCCTGCTGGCCGTATCCGCTGACTGACAGGTAAATCAGGTTTGGATTGCTTGCCCGCAAGGCTTCGTAGCCTAGCCCGATCCGGTCTGCGACGCCCGGTCTGAAGCTCTCGATCACGACATCGCATTGTTGCGCGATTTTCGCTGCAACCTGCTGCGCACCGGGTTTCTTCATGTCGATGACCAGGCTGCGCTTGCCCCGGTTGCTGGCCATGGCCAGCGCACTGTGGTCGCCATAGCGTTTGCCGACGCCGCGGCCCCAGTCGCCCTCCGGGGGTTCCAGCTTGATCACCTCGGCACCATGCTGGGCCAGCAGCATCGCACATTGCGGGCCGGCCAATCCCTGGCTTGCGTCAAAAACCCGCAGGCCTTTGAACGCCAATGACTCGGACTGTGCAGTCGTGGATGGATCGCTCACAGCTCAACTCCTTGGGCCGGATCAGCCCTGGACCGAATAGCCGCCATCGACCGGAATGGCCGTGCCGGTCAGGAAGTCTGAGGCTGGGCTCGACAGAAATACGGCAATGCCCGAGAAGTCATTCGGCAGTCCCCAGCGGCCGGCCGGCGTGCGGGCAGTGACGCGACCCTCCAGGTCACTGTACTGCGCACGGGCGCGTTGCGTGAGCTCGGTGTCGATCCATCCTGGCAGCACACAGTTGACCTGGATGTTGTCCGACGCCCAAGCGCAGGCCATCGCGCGACCCATCTGGACGATACCGCCCTTGGTCGCGGCATAAACGGCGCTGAACGAGGCGCCGAAGATCGACATCATTGAACCGATATGGATGATCTTGCCACCGCCGGCCTGCTTCATATGCGGGTACGCAGCATTCGAGCAAATGAACGCGCTGGTTAGATTCGTATCGATGACACTGTGCCACTCTGAGGCTGAGTATTCCTGTGGCTGCTTGCGGATATTGGTGCCGGCGTTGTTGACCAGAATGTCCAGGCGACCGAGTCGGCTGACCGTGTCCTCGATCAGCTTTTTGCACGAGGCTTCGTCGGTGACGTCAACTTCAATCGCGATTGCGCGGCCGCCGTGTGCCTTGAGCTGCTCGACAGCCTGAGCGCTTTTTGCGGCGTTCCGACCGGCCACTACGACCTGTGCACCAGCCTTCGCCAGGCCTTCTGCCATCCCCAAGCCGATGCCACCATTGCCACCGGTCACGATCGCGACCTTGTCGCTCAGATCGAACATGTTCATTTTTACTCCCTTCGATTGCGAAGCCGAGGCTCCGCTGTTGATCTGCAGTTCAATCGCCTCGCCGGATCAGCACTGGAAAGACTGGAGAATCCATCGGGGCACCCTCAGCCGGTCCGTCGGCCTCGGGCGGCGGGGGCGACATGAAGCCGTCCCTGAGCATGAACCGTGCGTCGTCGCCTGTGAAGCGTGCGGCGAAGGCCCGACGGCGACCGGCTTGGCCGTTGCCCGGCGCGCCGTGCACGGTCAGACCATGAAAAGCGATGCAATCACCCAGGGCGAGTTCATAGCTGACAATCCGGTGCTTCGCGCGCAGCGTTTCTTCATCCGGGATTTGTTCGAGCTGATCGGTGCCCTGATGTTCGGCCGAATCGGCGAAGCGTTTGGGTGCGAACTGCTTGCCCCAGCGATGCGAGCCGGCGACATACTCGACACAGGTCTCGAGTGGGACCGGATCGAGCGGAATCCACAAACTGACGATGTCGTTGCCGTCGATGGGGTAATACGGCTGATCATGATGCCAGGGCGTCTTTTCCAGGGTTCCCGGTTCCTTGACCAACACATGCTCGTGATACAGGTTGACCTTGCTGGATCCCATCAGCGCGGCGGCCAACTCAGAGACCCCGGACTCGAACAGGAAGGCGCGATAGTCGGCGATGCGTTGCCAATTACAGTAGTCGCCAAAGAAGCGACCCGGGTTGCCCTCCGGCGTGTAGTGCTTCGCATGACGGCCCGGCGAGCGCATGTTCTCGTCGACGCCTTCGCGCAGGCGTTCAATCCAGTGGGGAGCGATTACGCCGCGCAGTGCAGTGACTCCGTCGGCGCGGTACTGTTCAATCTGTTCGGTGGTCAGCATCGAAGATTCTCTGCTTGGTGAGCGGTTCGCGGTTTCAGTGCAGTCTGGAATTTCAGATCAACTTCCAGACGCCATCCTATGCAGCGCCTCGGCCTGCAGTCCCAGCTTGACGCCGGCCTGCTGGATTTCCTGCCAGGTCGTTGCATCAACCGGAATGCCATCAGCGAGGCGTGCAGCTTTCTTTTCGCGTTCCGGGTCACCAGCGATCCGGACCTTGTCATTGCCTTCCGTGGGTGGGGATTGCTTGACCCAGTCGACAAACTCCACCGCTTCGCGCGCGAAATCAGGCGCTGTGCCAACCTTCTGCGGATCGATCAGAATGGTCAGCATGCCATTGAGCACCCGACGCTTGCTGCGATCTTCGGTATGCCAGGTGCCGCCACCAGTCAGGGCGCCGCCCAGCAACTCGCAGGCGACCGCCAGGCCGTAACCCTTGTGCAGGCCAAAGGTGCTCAATGCGCCGTACGGCTCGATGACGCCATAGCGCGGGTCGGTCGTTGGCCGCCCCTTGTCATCGATCAGCAGACCAGGTGCCAGGGTTTCGCCCTTGTTGTGAGCGACCCGGACCTTGCCCTGGGCAACACCGCTGGTGGCCATGTCCAGAATGAACGGCGGCTGACCTTCAAGTGGAATGCCGATGGTCATCGGATTGGTGCCGAAGCGGGCATCGGAGCCGCCAAATGGTGCCACGATCGAGCGCGAGATCACATTGACGAAACTCAGGGAGATCAGGCCTTGAGAGACAGCCTGCTCGGCCCATTGGCCGATCCTGCAAAGGTGGTGTGAGTTGGAAAGCGCCATCACGCAGACCCCGAACTGACGGGCCCGGTCGATCGCGATTTCGGTGGCCTCCAGGCCGATCACCTGGCCGTAGCCAGCCTGTCCGTCAACCGCGATCAGTGCACCGCCATCGAACTTGATCTGCGGATGCATGTTGGCCACCAAGCCACCTTCCTGCAGTGCCTCGATATAGCGCGGAATCATGCCAACGCCGTGCGAGTCATGGCCGGTCAGGTTCGCGGTGATCAGATTTTCAGCGACGGTGCGGGCCTCGCGTTCGTCGCTGCCACCAGCAGTCACGATGGCCTCAATGGCCTTCTTCAGTGGTTCGCTCTTGAAGATATGGGTCTTTTCCATGGTTTCAGGCAATTTGACGTCAGGGGGTTGAGATTGGTTGGTTGTACGCCGTGAACAGCACAAAGCCGCTTTTCTGGAGATCGTTGCAGCCTCTTTGGGGCCTGATCGGGTGCACAACGCTCGGGATGTTCATCGTGGCGCTCAGAAGACCGCAGAGGCGCCACCGTCCAGATTGATGCTCGAACCGGTCACAAAGCTCGCTGCCTCGGAGACCAGAAAGGTAATCACATTGGCCGCCTCTTCGGCGCGCCCGACTCGACCCAGCGGCACGTTGCGTCCCATTTCCTCGTACATGGTTTCAACATCGACGCCACGTTGCTGTGCCTTCTTGTCATGCTGGCCAGCCCGGATCAGACCGATGCAGACTGCATTGACGAGGATGCCGTCCGGGGCGTATTCCTTGGACAGAGCCTTGGTCATCGCAAGGCCTGCAGCGCGCGTGACGGTGGTCGGCATTGTGCGCGGGCCCGGTTGCTTGGCACCGATGTTCGTCACATTGACGATGCGTCCACCCCCGCGCTGACGCATCTGCGGAATCGCGTCACGGATCAGACGGATGGCAGCGAAGAGCTTCAGGTCGAAGTCGGCCTGCCAGATGTCGTCGGTCGCTTTCTCGAATTCTCCGGTTGCCGAGGTCCCCGCATTGTTCACAAGAATGTCGATGCCACCGAACGTGCGGACGGTTTCATCGACGATGCGTTTGCAGTCTTCGGCCTTGCT
>JAURMJ010000274.1 GCA_030830765.1 Quisquiliibacterium sp. | reverse complement strand
GCTCCCGAGATCGCCCAGAGATCGATCCCCGAGGAATTCCTTGTGGCACTCAAGGCCCGTTTCGGAGAAAACTGTTCGACCGCGCAGGCTGTTCGTGAACAGCATGGCCGCGATGAATCTGCTTTCACGACGGTCCCGCCGCCTGCTGCGGTGGTCTTTGCTGAAAGCACCCAGGATGTCCAGGATGCCGTCAAGCTCTGTGCTCAGTACAAGGTGCCGGTGATTCCCTTTGGTGCGGGTTCCTCCCTCGAGGGTCATCTTCTTGCTGTGCAGGGTGGGATCAGCATCGATGTGTTGCGGATGAACAAGGTTCTCGCCATCAATGCCGAAGACCTGACAGTCACCGTTCAGCCCGGCGTAACCCGCAAGCAACTGAATGAAGAACTTAAATCGACCGGCCTGTTTTTCCCGATCGACCCGGGTGCGGATGCAACGCTCGGCGGCATGAGTGCGACCCGTGCCAGCGGAACCAATGCCGTGCGCTACGGCACGATGCGCGAGAACGTGCTCGGGCTCCAGGTCGTCACGGCCAACGGTGAACTGCTGCGCACCGGGACGCGAGCACGCAAGTCCAGCGCAGGCTATGACCTGACGCGGCTGATGGTCGGCAGTGAGGGCACGCTGGGTGTGATCACGGAGGTCACGGTCCGTATTCATCCGCTGCCGGAAGCAATCTCTGCGGCGATCTGCTCGTTCCCGAGCATCGCAGATGCGGTGCACACGGTGATTGAAATCATTCAGATGGGGGTCCCGATCGCGCGGGTTGAACTGCTCGATCAGAACACGGTTGCCATGGTCAACCGGTACTCCAAGCTCACGCTGCGCGAGGAGCCCATGCTGCTGATGGAGTTTCACGGGTCGCCGGCCGGGGTCAAGGAGCAGGCTGAGATCGTCCAGGAACTTGCCCAGGGGCATGACGGCAAGGACTTTGAGTGGGCGACAACCCCGGAAGAGAGAACGCGTCTATGGACTGCGCGCCACAATGTTTACTTCGCGGGTGTGCAAAGCCGGCCGGGCTGCCGGATGATCAGCACCGATACCTGCGTACCAATCAGCCGCCTGGCGGATTGCTTGCTGGAATCTGCCGCCGAAGCCGACGCCAGCGGGATCGAGTATTCACTCGTGGGACACGTTGGTGATGGCAATTTCCACTTTGGCTATCTGATTGATCCGGACAACCCGGCCGAATGCGAAACCGCCGAGGTTCTGAATCAAAAGTTGGTTGCTCGCGCGATCAGCATGGGAGGCACCTGTACGGGTGAGCATGGCATTGGTCTGCACAAAATGAATTTCCTGCGGGCCGAGGCTGGTGATGCGGGCATCGAGATGATGCGCACGATCAAACGGGCTCTTGATCCGGACAACATTCTGAATCCGGGCAAGGTCTTCAGTCTGAGTTGATCAGCATCGATCGACAAAGGCCGAACCGTGACGGGTTCGGCCTTTTTTTCGGGGGAAAGGCGCCTGGTCTCTCAGACTCAAGAAGGCTCAGTGTCCCGCGCGCATTTTGGTGACGTACAACGCCCCGGATTCGCTGATGACCTGAAATTCAATTTTGTCACCCGCTTTCAGATTGTCCAGCAGCGCGGCATCCTTGACGCCGAAGACCATCGTCATCGGGGGCATGTCCAAACTGCGGATTTCCTCATGACGGATGGTGATCTTCCCGGAGGCTTTGTCCACTTTTCGAATCTCTCCAGGGGTGTATTCGGCTGCTGCAGATGTCTGAGGCATCGAGTGTGAATGCGCTGAATGCTGCGCCGAATGCTGCGCTGCGGCGTTGACGCAAAACGTCAGGGCGGCAACTGCAAAGACGTTCCTGATCAAGTTGATCTTCATGATTTCCTCTCGTTGTTTGATAGGCAGGCATCAATGGCCGTGATGCCCCGAATGACGTGGTTTGCGAATCTGAACCTCAACCGCTGGTTTGGATGTTGCTGAAGCGGAATCCGGCGCGGACGGTGCGGTGCCAGCCCCTGCGCCCTGGTACTCGCTGGCTACCGTTCCTGCAGGGTGCTTGAACCATCCTGGATCCTTGTAGTCGTTTGGCTTTTGATCCCTGCGAACCTTCAGTGTCGTGAACATGCCGCCCATTTCGACGCTACCGAAAGGTCCGGTGCCGGTCATCATCGGAATGGTGTTGTCAGGCAACGGCATCTGCATTTCGGCCATATCAGCCATGCCCCGTTCGCCCATCACCATGTAATCCGGCACCAGTTTCGCAATCTGACTGGCGACGCCGCGGTGATCAACGCCGATCATGGTTGGCACGTTATGACCCATCGCGTTCATTGTGTGGTGGCTCTTGTGGCAGTGAAAGGCCCAGTCGCCTTCCTCATCAGCGGTGAATTCAATCTGCCGCATCTGGCCGACAGCAACATCGGTCGTGACCTCGGGCCAGCGTGCGCTTCTAGGCACCGGTCCACCGTCTGTGCCTGTCACCGAGAATTCATGTCCGTGAAGATGCAGAGGATGGTTGGTCATCGTCAGGTTTCCTGCACGGATCCGGACTTTGTCTCCCAGCCGGACATTCAATGAGTCAATGCCGGGAAATACGCGACTGTTGAATGTCCATAAATTGAAGTCGAGCATCGTCATGATTTTTGGCGTGTAGCTCCCCGGTTCGATGTCATAGGCATTGAGCAGAAAGACAAAGTCACGGTCAACGTCGTCAATCAGAGGGTGGGGGGCTTTCGGATGGGTGACCCAGAACCCCATCATCCCCATCGCCATCTGCGTCATTTCATCAGCATGCGGGTGATACATGAAGGTGCCCGGTCGGCGCGCAACAAACTCATACATAAAGGTCTTGCCGGGTTTGATCGCGGGTTGTGTCAATCCGGTCACACCATCCATACCGTTGGGCAGACGCTGGCCATGCCAGTGCACGCTGGTGTGCTCTGGAAGCCTGTTCGTGACGAAAATCCGGACACGGTCGCCTTCGACTACTTCGATGGTCGGGCCTGGGGACTGGCCGTTGTAGCCCCACAGATGGGCAACAAAGCCCGGCGCCATTTCGCGGACGACGGGCTCTGCCACCAAATGGAACTCCTTGATGCCATTGTTCATGCGCCAGGGAAGTGTCCAGCCATTCAGTGTGACGACCGGACGATAGGGACGTCCGGTTGCAGGAATCAGAGGCGGTGCGGTCAGCGGTTTGTCTTGAGACACCGGCTCAGGCAGTGCTGCCATGGCAGCTCGATTGACCGATACCGCTCCCACTGTGCCAGCAACTGCGCCAAATCCTGCAAGGAAATTCCTTCTTTTAGAGTCAGTCATAGTTGAACCTTTCAATGGGCTGCGGGCTCGGCGGCGCGGGCCGCGCTACGACTCGATTCCTGAGCGGTTGATGGCGAAGGCAAGCCGATGAGCGTCGAATTCAGCGCATAGTCGGCAAGCCAGAAGTCTCGTTGAGCCTCAATCGCCGCGCTCACGCCCACGATCTGCTCCCGAGCGTCGGCGAGTAATTCGAAGACACCGATCAGCATGCCGTTGTAGCGCAGCAAGTTCTCCTCTGAGATGGTTTTCAGAAGTGGCACCACTTCGTCACGATGATGTCTGGCCTGATCATGGGCGTTCCGATAAGCCCCGTAGCTGACCCGAAGCTGGCTGGCCGCCGCTCTGCCCACGTCTTCGTAGTTCGCGGCAGCGGCAAGCAGACGGGCGTCCAGTTCGGACCGTCGCGTAGCTCCCCAGTCAAAGACAGGCAGACGAATGTCCAGTTCGTAGCCGCGCGTCCTGGATCGATCCGAGTTGGACTCAAATTTTGTATCGCTGCGCGCGCCCAGCTCAATGTCGGTCAGGCTTGAGGCCAGATCAATGCCATGGGATTTGGCAACTATTTCAAGTTGTAACCTGGCTAGACGTAAATCGATCCGCTGATCGGCCATGGTCGCATTGATCTGGGATACGGTTCGAGGCGTTTTGGGCAAGGTCGGTAGTCGCTCTGGCAGCTTCAGTTGCAAAGCCTGCAACGGCGTCAGACCGAGCTGACTGATCAGCGTCTCGCGACTGGATTTGTTCAGCTGTCGAGCACTGGCAAGCCGTGCAGTCGCATCGGCGTAAAAGAGGTGTTGGCGTGCGGCCTGCAGTTTCGTGAAATTGCCCACCATCTGCATACGTCGAGCCAGTTCGGCGCTGGCATGGGCTGCATCGCTGACTTGTTTGGCGTACTTTTCTGCTTCATTGGCCGCAACTGCTCTGATCCATGCCTGCTTTGTGTCGATGACCTTTTGCGCAATCAGGCTGGCGATTCGAAGACGCGTCTCTTGCGAGGTGCTCTCCCAAATAGATTGCCGCTGCGGCAGGGTCACCAGGTCAAAGAGTCCGACCGAAAGCAGCCGACCGATTTCTAAGTCGCCCCCTTCGCGCAGTCGCTCAAAAGAAAAAGTAACGCCTCCTGGCAAGCTACGTTGCCTGGCCATGGCCAGGGCTTCCCATCCTTGCGCCAGGGCGGATTGAAATGCCGGGCTGTTGGCTAGCGCAAGTTGCGCCGCGCCGTCAGGACTGAGCGGAGCGCTCAACAGGCGCTGGCTGAGCTTCTCAAGCTCTTGCCGGGTCGAGGCATTCGAGGCGAGCGAGGCATTTGCTGACCCGGAAACTGGACGGGCAAGCTCATTGGCATCCCGCAGGGCCCGATCAAAGTCGGGGGCTGCGCAACCGACGAGCAGCGCCATGCTGAGCAGCGCCGCATGCCTGCATTTGGAGGTGGTTATTTTGAAGGGGTCCTTTTTCATTTCGGCGTGTCCTTCACGCTCCCGGGACTCGAAACGGGAGAATCAGGCCTGCGCTCACTGCGTTTCGCTGCTTGAATCTCGCGGGCGTAAGCTCGCCAGCCCCCGATTCGTTCGACGGTCTGGTTGCTTTGTTGCCAGTTCTGAATGGCTTGTGCAGCGTAAGGACGGTAGTCGTCGAAAACAGATTGATGATCGACACCGGCTGAGGTGGGTGACGTGGTTTCCGAGTCGTGTTTCTGGGCGAATGCGCTGCTTGTGACAAACGCCAACAGACCGGCCGTCAGAAGTTTGAACATGACTGGTTCTTCCTGATTGATTCGAACTTGGACACCCCGACAGTCTTCAGAAAGACTGGCTATCGGGAGTGTTGAATGACCGACAGTGCGCCGGCAGCAGTTGTCAGCCTTTTGGGGGCTTCTCTGGGACACGCTCGACCCGGGTTCTGATGGGGTCGCCACCAAAACGATGTGCCGAATTCGAAACGGCTCGAGTCGGGATTTGAAACTGAGACGCCCCGAGTGCGGGCGGACTGCAACAGTCGCTGCATTGAGGACAGCTCGATTGATATTGACTTTGCGCGTGGTGGTCCTGATGTTGCGGCGTGATCTGTCGCTTTGCGGTGTGCGATCCGATGGACAAGCCATCAGGGCGCATTGGATTGTCGTTCATCGCATGCAGACAGTGACCCGCCCTCGGATGCTCAGCGAATGCTTGAAATTGCCCACGCCCGTTAGATCGGTGGGCAGGCCAGTCCTCTGCCTGGGTTTGACCGGAAAGGCTCGCAGTGACCCGAACGCTTCCGAACGCCTGCAGCGGCAGGGTAAGCAGCAGCAGGTAGGCAACCAGGTGCGTGATTGAGCGGACCATCAGAAAATGATATCCGAACTATGGTGTGCCTGCCATGCCGACTGGCGATCAGAAAGCCGGAGGCTTCAAGTCATGCACCGGCTGGGCGAGTAGAATCCGCTTGCGATGAAATCTCGTCCTTCCTTAACTCCAGCGAAGTCTTCACGGCAGGGCAACACCGCCCTGAAGCGTCTGGAGCAGTACGGCCCGATGGCCAGTCTATCCAAACGGATCCGCCAGTTTTTGCATTGGTGGAACGCATTGGGCAGTAAGCGCGGCATGATCCTTGTGCTGTTTGCAGGTTTCCTGTTCGTTTGCATGGATACCACCACGAAGTTGCTTGTGACGCACTATCCGGTCAGCGTGGTGATGTGGCTGCGCTTCATCGTGCACGTTGGCCTGCTTTTTGCCTGGTTGCTGCCTCTTTACGGGGTCTCTGTCCTTAGAACATCCCGATTACGTGTCCATTTGCTGCGCGGCACGCTGTTGATTTCGTCCAGCTATTTTTTTGCCACTGCGCTCCGATTTCTGCCGCTGCCTGAGGTGGCGTCAATCACGTTCACTTCACCCATCATGCTCACCATTCTCGCGGTATTTCTGCTCGGCGAACGGGTTGAGCTTGGGCGTTGGATTGCGATCGGGTGCTCATTCGGTGCTGTCCTGATGATCATCCGGCCTGGTGGTGCATTGTTCGATTGGGCCGCTGTGCTGCCCATCATCACTGCCTTGCTGTTTGCTTTCTATCAGATCATGACCAGGCGGCTGACCGGTCTGGAGAGTCCGGCCTCGTTGATTCTGTACCCTGGTCTGGTCGGATTCCTGCTCTACGGCATCGGTTTCTGGACGCAACCGATGCTCCCGACCAACCCCTGGCATTACGTCCTGATCCTGATCGGCGGTTCGTTGAGCCTGGGGAGCCACATGACGCTGATTCAGGCGTTCAAGTACGCACCTGCCTCGCAGCTTGCGCCGTTCAGCTACGCGCAGCTGGTTTGGGTCGTGCTGGCCGGATACGTGGTGTTCGGGCACTGGCCCGACGGCTGGTCAATGATCGGCATTCTGGTGCTGATTGCAAGCGGCGTTTACTGCGCCACTCGCAAGCCGAAAGCTAGCGGCTGAACCGCTTGATCACATTGTCCAGAATGCGCGAGATGTCGTTGTCAAAGTGATTGACGGGCAGCGACCCGCAAAACGTGATTGAACCGACCGAAAACACTTCGCCCCCACCTGGGCAGTCAAAATAGGTCATATCGGCCCGGATCAACTGCTTGTGGCTCTGGCCTGGAATCGTCGTGATGTGGGTCAGCTGTTCCTCGGGCACCAGCACCCAGGGTGCCTCGGG
>JAURMJ010000273.1 GCA_030830765.1 Quisquiliibacterium sp. | reverse complement strand
AGATCCGTGGCCCGCTGGAAAACTTCACAACAGCGGACTGGAACCAGATCATTCAGACCAACCTGAGCAGCGTATTCCTGGTCAGTCGCACCGCGGTGCAGGCCATGATCAGTCGCAAACGCGGCAAGATCATCAACGTGCTGTCAGTCAACGCAGAATGCGCCCGCTACTCGATCGCCCCGTATTCAGCGACAAAGGGCGCCCTGAAAATGCTGACCAAGGGTATGTGCGTGGATTGGGCCCGCTACAACATCCAGGTGAACGGCCTGGGTCCCGGCTACTTCGCCACCGAACTGACCAAGGCCCTGGTCGATGACCAGGAATTCACGGCCTGGATCGAAAAGCGAGTTCCCTCCGGGCGCTGGGGCGACGTCGCCGAGCTTGGGGGCGCCGCCGTCTTCCTTGCTTCACCCGCTTCGGATTTCGTCAACGGTCATGTGCTGTACGTCGATGGCGGCATGACCGCCAGCCTCTGACCGCGAGTGCGCTGACTCCCGGGCAGGGCTGGTCCCTCAACAGACTCAACTCAACGGATAACGGGCCGCTGCAGTCACGTCCAGCGCGCCCTCGCCACGGGCAATGGCAGCGTCAAACAGCGCGGCCACGGCCGGCATTACCGCAAGCTGAACTCCGCCACGCTCAGCCTGTTCGATCATCAGGCGAACGTCCTTGCGCGCCATCGCAACCTCAAAGGTCGGCTGATCGTAGGGTCCGCTGGCAATCTTGGCCGCCCGAGCCGGGATGGCAGCGCCGGGATTGAAGTGCGAGAACAGGTCCATCGCATCGGCTGACGATACCCCGACCGCACTGGCAAGCCGGGTCACGTCAGCAAGCACGCCGGCAATGCCCATCAGCGCCAGGTTCCCAAACAGCTTGAACGAAGCGGCACGCTCCGGCTGCTCACCAAGCCAGACAATCTTGCTGCCCATGCCGTCGAGCAATGGGGTCAGTGCATCGCAAAGCGCCTTTTCACCGGACATGATCACCAGGCCGGTGCCTTCCTGCGCATTAGCCGGGCCCATGAAGACCGGGGCATGCACAAAGCGTACTCCACGGCCACGCCAGCGCGCTGCCCGCTCGGCCGTCGGGGTCGTTGCCGTGGTCGTGTGATCGACGATCCAGACCTTCGAGTCGATCACGGAGGCCAGCGGCTCGAGCACTGCGTCCACCGACGCATCGTCAGAGAGTGAAAGATGAATGCGGTCCACGCCACGGATTGCCTCGGCGGCATCAGCACAAGCCTTTGCACCCTCGGCCTGCAAGGCCTGAGCCTTTTCCGGGCTGCGGTTCCAGACTGTGACCTCATGGCCCTGGGCAAGCATGCGGCGAATGAAGCCCGAACCCATCAGGCCAGCACCAAAGAATGCGATTTTCATCAGAAGATCCTGTTCAGATTGTTGCGCAAGGCGGGGGCGAAAGACTAAAGCGCACAGGCTCCAACCGCAAGTCGTCAGCTGCATCTGCCGAAATCGCCAACCCAGGGCCAGATCGCGGGCATGCGCAGTAAGAACCGTCAATTTGCGCGCCTGTCTCAAAAATTGATCGGCAGGCAGAGAACCGCCCAGTCCTGCGCTCAAAGCGAATCAACAGAACCACCACCAGGCGGACCAGACCATCCCCAACAACAGAATCAAGCCGGGCAACACTCTGGCCGCGAATCGGAATCCGCCGCCAATCCAGGCCGCGACAAGCTTGCTGACTGTATTGGTCGAGAAAGCCAGCAGGATTGGCAGCGCCCCAGCCTGCGCCTCGACTCGACCGCCCTGCACCAGCGTGGCCACCGAGGCTGCACCGGCATGCACATCGACAAATCCTGCGATCGCTGCGGCCACAGAGACTCCGGCCTCGCCATAACGTGCCCCGGCCCAGGCGGCCAGTCCGGTCATCCCGGTCAACATGGCAGCGAAGATCATGGCGCGGGACAGATCAAAGACCCGATCCAGCACGGGCGGCCTCGGATCTTCAACGGCAGGCCAAAGAGACAAAGATGCTCCGATCAGCGCCCCCAGACTGCCCGCCAGGAAGATCGGCCAAAGCACCCCGACCATCGAGGGCGCAACCGTCAGTGCGACCAGCAGAAGCAGCAACATCGTTGCAACATTGGACATCATTGCCCCAGCCACGGCCGCGCGTAACAGACTCTCCGAATGCCTTGCACAGGCGCCCATCGCTGCATGGGTAGCCGTGCTCGAAACGAAGCCGGAGGCCAGCCCTGAAAGCGCCAGACCGATCGTAGGCCCAGCAGCCCGCATGGCGATGTAGCCCAGCGTCTGGGCGGCAAGCAAAAGGACGACCAGCCCCCAGATGCGGCGGGGATTGAAACCAGCCAGCCATTGAATCGGCTCGGCAGGCACAAGCGGCAGAACAATCAGCGCCGCGCCGGCGAGAATCAATCCGTCTCGCAGTTCGTTGGCATGCAAGGTCTGCGTCGCAAACCGGTGCAGACGGGACTGACTGGCCAGCAGGATCGTGACCATCGCGGCGCCCCCTGCGGCCAGCACGGCATCGCGCATCGCAGTCACACCGAGCAGGAACGTGACGAACAGGGCCAGAGGCGTCGTGATGCCAGGATCAGAGGCGTCCGACCGCAGATGGCTGATCAGCGCAAGAATCAGGACGAGCACCGCACCGATTGCCAGCAGCAGTTCGAACTGCAGGGTCTGCAAGAGGGCGCCAATCAGCGCAGTGACTGAAAAGGTTCTGACGCCAGCCAGCGCCCGATCCGAACCACGCCCCTTGCGTCGCTCGCGTTCAACACCAACGAGCAGACCGCATCCCAGCGCGACCGCAAGGCCCAGCCATTCGAACTGGATTGATTGCACCGCCTCAGTATCGCATGCAGTCAGTGGAAAAATCGCCCCGCCAGCGGTGCTGCGCTCTGCGTTTGAGGCCGTCAACGACCGGATGAACCCGCCGTTCTGCCGTAGCATTCGGTCTTCCCCTGTGACCCTGCACGATGAGCAACATGCCGAACCCCGACGCCAATTCCGCCGCACAAACCGCACACGCCGCTTTGCCGGACCAGGATCTGCCCCTTGCTGGCATTCGCGTTGTCGAGTTCACCCACATGGTCATGGGTCCAACCTGCGGTATGGTGCTTGCCGATCTGGGTGCAGAAGTCATCAAGGTCGAGCCTCTTGAAGGCGATGGCACGCGCCGCCTGATGGGGTCGGGTGCCGGTTTTTTCAGTACCTTCAACCGCAACAAAAAGAGCCTGAGCATCGATGTCAGGAACCCGCGCGGACTGGAGATCGTGCTGCGACTGCTGGCCGGTGCCGATGTCTTCAGCGAGAACTTCAAACTAGGCGCGATGGATCGACTCGGACTGGGCTACCAGGCCCTGTCCACGCTGAACCCGGGGCTTGTCTACGTTTCGCATAAAGGCTTCCTGCCTGGACCGTACGAGAATCGGACTGCGCTGGACGAAGTGGTTCAGATGATGGGCGGCCTGGCCTACATGACCGGCCCACAGGGCCGTCCGTTGCGGGCCGGGACCAGTGTCAACGACATCATGGGCGGTATGTTCGGGGCGATCGGCGCCATGGCGGCACTGATGCAGCGCAGCCGGACCGGTCGGGGGCGTGAGGTGCAAAGCGCGCTGTTCGAGAACAACGTTTTTCTGGTGGCGCAGCACATGATGCAGTTCGCGGTCACTGGCAAACCGGCGGCGCCGATGCCAAGCCGGATCTCAGCCTGGGCGATCTATGATGTGTTCGCGGTCCGAAATGAGGAGATGATCTTTTTGGGCGTAGTCACTGACACGCAGTGGGCTGTGTTCTGCGAGGCCTTCGCGCTCAAGGATCTGCGCAATGATCCGCGCCTGAAAACCAACAACGACCGAGTGCGGGCCCGTGAATGGCTGATCCCGAAACTGCGCGAACTGTTTGCCGGGATGTCAGCGTCGCAGATCGCCGGCATCTTCGAGCAGCACGCGCTGCCTTATGCGCCGATCACCCGCCCCCAGGACCTGTTCGAAGACCCTCACCTGCTGTCGACCAACGGACTTGCCGAAGTGGTCTTGCCACCTGATGCCAGCGGCGCCGACCGTGAAGTTCACACCCGGACTGCATTGCTGCCTTTGACACTCGACGGTCAACGTCTGCCACTGCGCAATGCGCCACCGGCGATCGGCATGCACACCGGCGAGTTGCTGCTCGAATTGGGTTACGACGAGCAGATGATTTCGGACCTTGCCGATGCAGGTGTCATCCATCAGAGCGAGAGGAACTGAACGATGTGGAATCTGAATTTCGAGCCACCGAAAGTCATCGAGGCCCGCGTACTGACCTCGATGCCCGATCCCTTGCGCCGGGCCAGGCCCAGTGACTGGGCTAATGCGAATAAAAGTGGACGGATTGCCGACAGTTTTCTTGAAGGACCTGCCTTTGATCGCGCCGGTAATCTGTATGTGACCGATATTCCCCACGGTCGCATCTTTCGGATCGATCCATCACTTCAGTGGCACCTGGTTGCTGAATACGATGGCTGGCCCAACGGGATCGCGATCCATCGTGACGGCAGCCTGTGGATCACCGATTACCGCAAGGGCCTGGTCCGTATCGATCCGGGCAACGGTCAGATCGAACCCCTCCTGACGCACCGCAACAGCGAGTCCTTCAAGGGGGTCAACGATCTGGTGTTCGATCCGCAGGGTCGCTGCTGGTTCACTGATCAGGGTCAGACCGGACTGCAGGATCCGACGGGCAGAGTCTATCGCTGGGATCCATCGGACGGCAGACTGGACTGTCTGATGTCGACAGTTCCAAGCCCGAACGGGATCGCGCTTGATGCCGAGGGCGAAGCCGTGTTCGTCGCAGTTACCCGGGCCAATGCCGTCTGGCGGGGACCATTGATGCAGGATGGCACAGTCTCCAAGGTCAATGCATTCAGGACATTTTTCGGGGTCAGCGGACCGGACGGTCTGGCGATGGATGCACAGAACAGACTGATCGTTGCTCACGTCGGGCTTGGCGGCGCCTTTGTCGTCACGCCGATGGGCGAGGTCACGCACTTCGTTCGCAGCCCAGCCGGTGTTCAGGTCACCAACATTGCGTACCGCCCCGGCACGAATGAAATGGTAATGACCGATTCGCAGACTGGATGCGTACTGGTCGCCGACATGCCATCCCCCGGCCTGACGCTGTTTTCACATACAAGCTGATCCGCAGCAGAGCCAAACACGCGCGCATCATGAATATTTTCTACGGTTGGAAGATGGTCGGAGCTGCATTCGGGCTGCAGTTCCTGCTTGCCGCAGTGTTGAACCAGGCATTTGGTGCGTATGTTGCAACCCTGTCGAGCGAACTGGGCTGGAGCAAGACCGCACTATCCATCGGGGCCGCATTGCAGTCGATCGAAGCGGCAATCCTCGGGCCCCTGCTCGGTTGGATTGTCGACCGATTCGGCGCGCAGGGCATGATCAAGGTTGGCATCCTGATCTTTGGCATTGGTTTCATGATGTTCAGTCAGATCGACACGCTGACTGGCTTTTACGTATCCATCATCACAATTGCCATTGGCTCCAGTTTCTGCGGCTACTTCCCGCTGACCGTGGCGGTCGTTCAGTGGTTTGAAAAGAAGCGTGCCCGGGCGCTGTCGACGATGAGTCTGGGTCTTGCACTGGGTGGCATCTTTGTGCCGGCAGTGGCCTGGTCGATGGAAATCTT
>JAURMJ010000272.1 GCA_030830765.1 Quisquiliibacterium sp. | reverse complement strand
GAACGGCGCCAGAATGGTGTTGCCGACACCGAATTCCGCACTGCGCCGCGATCTGGACGCGTGGTTCGACAAGACCGGCATCAAGCCGGAGGTGATCGGGGAGTTCGAAGATCCGGCGCTGATGAAAGTCGTGGGAGCGGATTCGGGGGCGGTGTTTCCCGCCCCCCTCGCCATTGCTGAAGACATCCGTCGGGTTTACGACGTAGCTTTGGTTGGACGGACTGCTGATGTCCAGGAGCGCTACTACGCCATATCGGCAGAGCGACGCCTGACGCATTCCGGCGTGCTCGCCATCACCAACGCCGCCCACGACCGGCTCTTCAACTAGGATCAGGCCGCCGCTTTGCCAGCCTGCTTGAAGTGCTGCTCCAGGAAGCTCACTTCACCGGATTCAACCGAATACATTGCACCCACCAGGCCGATACTGCCCTCCTGGTAAAGATGCTCAAGAATGGGCGAGCGGTCGAGGATGGACCGCAACTGGCAGCGCACGTTTTCGATTGCTACCAGTTCGACGGCGTTTTCCGGTGTGGCACTGGCGCCTTCGCGCTTCTCTACCGCATGGATTGCAGGTGAAACCTTGCTCAGCAAGCCAGTGAGGTGGCCCATCTGCACATGGCTGCAGGTGCCCTTGATGGCGCCGCACTTGGTGTGACCCAACACCACGATCAACTTCGAGCCCGCCACCTTGCAGGCAAATTCCATGCTGCCCAGGATATCTTCGTTCAACACGTTGCCGGCGATGCGGGCGCTGAAGATATCGCCCAGACCCTGGTCAAAGATCAGCTCTGCCGAGGTGCGCGAATCGATGCAGCTCAGCACGATCGCAAAGGGATACTGGCCCTCGGACGTTTCGTTGACCTGCTGCAGCAGGTTGCGGTTGTAGCGCAGGTTGTTGACGAAGCGCTGATTGCCCTCTACCAGAATCTGGTAGGCCTTCTGCGGAGTAAGGCTGCTCTGGGCTTCTTTGTTCAAGGTACGCATGGTCTCTCCTGGTTCTGCTATGGGGTAATCAAACTGCCAGGGGTCGTCCTGACGTCGGTGGAATCGCGGAGGGCTTGCCCGGGTTGATCGCTGCAAACTCCTTGTCGATGCGATGCATCGCATCGTTCTCACGCCGCAAGCCATCCAGGCCCTCTATCACCAGATCAATCCTCTCGGCCTGCGCGCGCTGCCGGAAGTCCTGGATGATCTCGAAGACATCGTGATCGATACTCACGGACCGCGACGCATCAATCACAACCTTTCCGCCCGCCGGTACTGCAGCCAGTGCGCGCATGATCGCGGCGCGATTCAGGAACGACACATCTTCCGACAGCACTATGCGGACAGCTGCGGTCGGATCGCGATCCACAAAGAAGGGGTTCTGGTAGTTGTTCAGCAGTATGGTGAACATGGCTACGGCAAGGCCCAAGCCGATGCCGATCAGCAGATCAGTGGCAAGAATGCCGATGATGGTCACGATGAAGGGAATGAACTGGTAAGGCCCCTGCGCATACATGCTGCGGAACATCGCAGGCTTGGCCAGCTTGTAGCCCACGCTGATCAGCACGGCGGCCAGCACTGCCAGCGGAATCAGGTTCAGCAGCGCGGGAATTGCGATCACGGCCACCAGCAGCAGCACGCCATGCACGATCGCCGAGACCTTGGTTTGCGCGCCGGACTGTATGTTGGCTGAACTGCGCACGATCACCTGCGTCAGCGGCAAACCGCCCAGCAAGCCCGAGATAACGTTGCCGGCGCCCTGCGCCTTCAGCTCGCGGTTGGTCGGCGTCACGCGCTTGTAGGGGTCGAGTTTGTCGGTAGCTTCGACACACAGCAGGGTCTCCAGGCTGGCGACGACGGCCAGCGTGACGGCTGTCGCATACACCGCCGGGTTGGACAGCTGCGAAAAATCCGGGAAGGTCAGTAGCCCCATCAGGCCGGACAGGCCCTCAGCCAAGGGGATCTGCACCAGATGCGTGGCGCCAATGACGAACCCGGGCGCCGCGCCGGCAAAAATGGCATTCAGCACGATACCCGCTACGACAGCGACCAGCGGTCCCTGAATCCAGGTGCTGGCTTTGAAGCGCTTGATGAGGGGTAGATCCCACAGTACCAGAATCGCCATCGAGACCAGCGCTACCACCAGCGCGCCGGGCTGGATCGCAGACATCATGCTGCCCAGTGCAGACACGGTGTTCTCGCCATTGCTTTGCAGGAAGGCCATGTCGCCCTCCGGATCGGCGTCGTAGCCTACCGCATGGGGCAGCTGCTTGAGGATGATCGTCAGGCCGATGCCGCTGAGCATGCCTTTGATGACGGAAGACGGAAAGTAATAGCCGATCACGCCTGCCCGCAGGTAACCCATGGCCAGCTGCAGCAGGCCGGCCAGCACCACCGCGACCAGGAACGCTTCAAAGGAACCCAGACTGTTGATGGCGGCGAACACGATCACGGCAAGCCCTGCCGCTGGGCCGGATACGCCAAGTCGTGAGCCGCTCAGGGCGCCTACCACGATACCACCCACGATGCCGGCGATGAGGCCGGAGAACAGCGGAGCACCGGATGCCAGGGCGATGCCCAGACAAAGGGGCAGAGCGACAAGGAACACCACAACGCTGGCAGGAAGGTCGTG
>JAURMJ010000271.1 GCA_030830765.1 Quisquiliibacterium sp. | reverse complement strand
GAGCTGCATCCGGTCGCGCAGATTGGATGAGTATTCAACGATGATGTGTGGCATCCGAAGGCTCCGTGAGCTTACGCAAGCGGCAACAGACTGGCAGCGCCAGTCGGTCCACATGCACTGGCAAGCCGCCCCGTGGTCTCGCTACTTCAGTTCGATTTCGATGAACACGAACTCATAGTCGTTCGCATTGATCACGTTATGCGAGACCCCTGCAAGCTTCGTGTACGACACTCCGGCAGTCAGCTGTACATCGCGCATGCCCTCCGGTTCATCCAGTCGCAAGACACCGGTTGTCATCGGCACCACCACATAATCATGTCCGTGAACATGGTGCCCGGTATCGGCTCCCGGCGCGAAGCGCCATTCGGTGACCACGACACGGTCATTGTCGATCTGCACGGTGGGGACTGCTTTCATGGAGATTCCTCTCGATTTTCTGGAACGGTTCAATTCAGAAGCTAACAATAGCTCAGACAGTGCTTGGTTCGGCTGTCATCGCGATCGACTGACGGGCCTCAGCCACGCGGATGATGGGCCGCATGCAACGACTTGAGACGCTCACGGGCGACATGGGTATAAATCTGCGTGGTTGAGATATCGGCGTGCCCAAGCAGCATCTGAACGACGCGCAGATCGGCCCCATGATTGAGCAGATGTGTTGCAAACGCATGGCGCAGCGAATGCGGCGACAGCGGCGCATTGATTCCGGCGCGGATCGCGTAACGCTTGATCAGGTTCCAGAACATCTGTCGGGACATCGGACCGCCACGACGCGTCACAAACAGCGCATCGCTGATTTTCCCAGCCAGCAGCTCGCGGCGCGCCTCGGAAAGAAATCTTTCGACCCAGTGCCGGGCCTCGTCACCCAGGGGAACAAGTCGCTCCTTATCACCCTTGCCGACAACCCGCACGACGCCCTCGTTAAGTCCCAGCTCGACGGTCCGCAGCCCAACCAGTTCGCTGACCCGAAGACCGGTGGCATAGAGCACCTCGAGCATGGCCCGATCGCGCAGACCCAGCGCATTCTCGGGATCCGGTGCAGCAAGCAAGGCCTCGACCTGAGCCTCGGACAGGGTCTTTGGAAATCGCGCCGGCTGTCGCGCAGACCGGATCGCAAGCGTCGGATCATCCTCCCGAAATCCCTGCCGGACCAGCCAACGGAAGTACCGACGAAAGACCGTCAGTCGGCGATTGCTGCTGGTCGGACGGGAAGATGCATGACGGGCTGCGATGTAATCCTGTAGATCGCCAGCCCGAGCGTCGCCAAGCCGGCAATCACGCTTGTCGCGCAGCCAGTTCGCGACTTGCTCCAGATCGCTTCGATAGGCAGACAAGGTGTTGCCAGCCAGCCCATCCTCAAGGAGCAAGGCATCGCAAAAGGACTCCACCCCGGCCGGATCGGAGGGTCGGCCGATTGTTTCAGCATCGCTCTTTGCTGTCTTCCTGCTCAACTTGCCATCCCTTGCTGATCACTGGAATGATGTTAACCCGCCTTTTTTCCAGATCCTCAACCCGCCCCCGCTCGGACAATCGAGCGATTCGCTTAAACTGCCGCCCGTGAAGACCGCAGCCCTGCTTTTCCCCGACATCGCCCTGATCGTGCTCGGATGGCTCGCCTATCGCATCGGGAAACTTCCGGTGGGATTCTGGGAGGGAACCGAGCGGCTGGTGTATTACGTGCTGTTCCCGGCGCTGCTGTTCGGAGCAATCGTGCGCAACCCGTTGTCGGCCGCCGAGTCCGGACCCATGATCGCGTCCGCGCTGGGCGCATTGCTGACCGGCATTGTCGTCGGCTATGCAGCGCGCCCCGTGCTCAATGCCGACCCGCGCCGTTTTGCATCAGGCGTGCAATGTGCATTCCGGTTCAACTCCTACATCACGCTGGCGCTCGCGCTGCGCCTTGGCGGCAGCGAGGGGCTGTCTCTGGCTGCGCTGATCGTTGGTTTCGTCGTCCCGGTTGCAAACCTGGCCGCTGTCTATGCACTGGCCCGGAACTCCGGTGCCGGTCTGCTGCGCGAGCTGATCCGCAACCCGCTGGTGATTGCAACGATCGGTGGGCTTGTCGCCAAGACGATCGGTCTCAGAGTTCCTGAACCGATCGATGCAACATTGCTCCGTCTCGGACAGGGCGCCCTGACGATGGGACTGCTCTGCGTCGGGGCCGGGCTGCGGCTCGAAGGTCAACCCCCGGTTCCCAATCAGGCTTCTGGCAGCGTCTGGTCGCTGTCGGTCTGGTTCACCGCGACCAAGCTGATTGTCATGCCGGCCACGGCGCTTCTGATTGGCCGTCTGCTGGGCCTTCCACCGCTGCCGCTGATGATTGCAGTGATGTACGCGTCAATGCCGACTGCCCCGGCATCCTATGTGCTGGCTACGCGGATGGGTGGGGATGGTCGCTTCGTTGCCTTCCTGATCACAGCCTCGACATTCGGCGCACTGATTGCATTGCCGTTCTGGTTGTGGGCAGGCAGTCCCTGAGAGCACATTGCCAAGGTCAGAGCTTCTCGCCTGATCACGGTTTGCGTTGAGCGAGCGCCCATTGCACGTGCTCTCGCACCAGCGCGGAGGGATCGTCCAGACGTGACTGCAGGGCTGCGATGATCGATGCCCGCTGCTGGCTGGCACGGTGCGCACCGCCGGGATCCTGATTCGAGTCTCGATTCCCGCCTGCGTGCTGATCGCAACCCGATTCCACCTGCCCGTCCATCTCGGTCAACGCGTTGCCCAGCGCCACCGCAATGTTACGCAACCACTGTTCGTGACCAATCCGATGGATCGCAGATCCGGCCATCCGCTGCGCGAACTGCTCCTTGCTCCAGCTGAACAGTTCAACAAGACTTGCCGAGTCCAGCGCATTGCGCGTTGCGAAGTCAGGCACTGCAGCCGCCTGGGCAAAACGGTTCCACGGGCAGGCCAGCTGGCAATCGTCACAGCCGTAAATCCGGTTGCCGATCGCAGCGCGCAGTGGCTCCGGGATCGACGTCTTCAGCTCAATCGTCAGATAGGAAATGCAGCGCCTCGCGTCAAGCCGATAAGGCGCGATGATCGCACCCGTCGGGCAGGCATCAATGCATCGGCTGCAGCGCCCGCAGTGATCAGTCTGCGGCTGATCAGCCGGCAACGACAGATCCGTGTACAGCGTGCCGATGAAAAAACTCGATCCGCGCCGCGCATCAATCAGCAGCGTGTGCTTGCCTCGCCAACCAAGTCCAGCCCGACGGGCCAGTTCGACCTCCATGACCGGGGCCGAATCACAGAACACCCGATGGCCGAACGCACCGACTTCACCAGCGAGGCG
>JAURMJ010000032.1 GCA_030830765.1 Quisquiliibacterium sp. | reverse complement strand
GCATCTTCGGCAAGATTGCGAACGAATACTTCGCGCGCTTCGGTGATCAATCCGATGCGCTGGCCGCAATCTCCGCCAAGAATCATCGCAATGGTGTCGATAACCCGTATGCGCACATGCGCCGCGATCTGGGCTTTGATTTCTGCCGCACGCCTTCGGAGAAGAATCCGTTCGTTGCCGGACCGTTGAAGCGGTCCGACTGCTCGCTCGTTTCGGATGGCGCAGCCGCCCTTGTGCTGTCGATGCAGCCCTCGAGCAATGCCCGCATGCCGGCAGTACGCTGGCGTGCGCGTGCGCAGGCCAATGATTTCCTGCCGTTGTCGCGCCGTGATCCGACCCGTTTCGAAGGTGCTGCGATGGCCTGGTCGCGCGGGCTGGCTGATGCCGGGATTGGCTTGAATGATCTGAATGTGGTCGAGACACATGACTGCTTCACCGTCGCCGAGATGCTTGAGTACGAAGCGATGGGTCTGGCCCCTCATGGGCAGGGCGCTCGGGTCATTCTGGATGGCATCACGCACAAGGACGGCCGCCTGCCGGTCAATCCGTCCGGTGGGCTGAAGTCGCGTGGCCATCCGATCGGGGCCACCGGTGTGTCGCAGCACGCGATGATGGCGATGCAGCTGACCGGCGATGCGCAGGGGATGCAGATTGCCAATGCGCGGCTCGGTGCGGTGTTCAACATGGGCGGCGCAGGGGTTGCCAACTACCTGAGCATCCTGGAGGCCGTGTGAACGCAGCCCAGGTGATGAACCTGGCGCGGCTGCTGCGGCAGACCGCGCAGCTCTTTCCGGATCGCCCGGGACTGGTGCAGGGTGATCAGCAGTGGACCTGGGCGCAGATTGATATGCGCGTTGATGCGCTGGTCAATGCCTTGCGCGCGATGGGGCTGCGCAAAGGCGATCGCATTCTTGTGCAGTCGCGCAACAATCTGCAGATGTTCGAGAGCTGCTGGGCCGCCTTCAGGATGGGCTGTGTCTGGGTGCCGACCAACTTTCGACTGACGCCGCCCGAGGTCGCGTATCTGGGGCGGTCCAGCGGATCGGTTGCGATGATCGCCGAATCGGATTTCTTTGCGCATGTCGATGCGGTCCGCGCCGAGGCTTCGGCGCTGGAGCATGTGATTGTGATCGGCGCGCCGCGTGCCGGTGAGCATTCCTACGAAGCCCTGGTGGCTGAGCAGCTTGAAAAACCGGCAGCCGATGAGGTCGTTGCCTACGATGATCCGCTCTGGTTCTTCTACACGTCCGGAACCACCGGCAGGCCCAAGGCCGGCATCCTGACGCATGGCCAGATGGCCTTTGTCGTCACCAACCACCTGGCCGATCTGATTCCAGGCACCGACGAAAACGACTGCTCAATTGCTGTGGCACCGCTATCGCACGGTGCCGGCATCCACGCGCTGCTCAATGTTGCGCGTGGTGCACCGACCGTGCTGATGCCCAGCGAGCGGCTCGATCCGGCCGTGTTCTGGCAGCTGGTTGAAAAGCATCGCGTTACGAATCTGTTCACGGTGCCGACCATCGTCAAGATGCTGGTCGAGGACCCGGCGGTTGACCGTTACGACCATTCGTCGCTGCGCTACATGATTTACGCCGGTGCGCCGATGTATCGCACCGACCAGAAGCTTGCGCTGCAAAAGCTGGGCAAGGTGATGGTGCAGTACTTCGGGCTTGGCGAGGTCACCGGCAACATCACGGTGCTGCCGCCGTCAATGCATTCGGCCGATGATGATGATCCGAACGCGAACATCGGCTCCTGCGGGCGGCCGCGCACCGGGATGGAAGTGGCTATCCTTGATGAGAATTTGCAGCCGCTGAAAACCGGGGAGGTCGGCGAGATCTGCTGTCGCGGGCCCGCCGTGTTCGCCGGCTATCACGACAACCCGGAGGCCACCGAAAAGGCGCTGCGCGGAGGCTGGTTCCATACCGGCGATCTGGGGCGGCTTGATGAGCGCGGGCTGCTGTACATCACCGGTCGCGAGTCCGACATGTACATCTCGGGCGGCTCCAACGTGTATCCACGCGAAGTCGAGGAAGTGCTGCTGATGCATCCGGGCGTGGCCGAAATTGCGGTGCTCGGGGTGCCGGATCCCAAGTGGGGCGAAATCGGGGTTGCCGTGATCGTGCGCCGCCCCGGTGTGCCGGCGGTTGATGATGGCGAACTGCTCGAACACCTCGAAGGCCGCTGTGCCCGCTATCGCTGGCCGCGCCGCTTTTTCTTCTGGGACGCACTACCCAAGTCGGGCTACGGCAAGATTGCCAAGAAGGATGTGAAGCGGCTGCTCGCTGAGCGCGGCGAAATTACGCTGATTGAATAAACCCTGATTGAGCCAACAAGACATGACTGCACAAGCTGCCCGCCTCAAAGGCGTTCTTTCGCCGGTCCTGACCCCGTTCAATGCCGACTATTCCCCGGCGCCTGACCGCTTCATCAAGCATTGCCGCTGGCTGATCGATCAGGGCGTGGGACTGGCCATCTTCGGCACCAACTCCGAGGCGAACTCGCTGTCGGTTGCTGAAAAGCGCTCGCTGCTCGAGACCCTGCTCGAGGCAGGCGTGCCCGCGGATCGGATGATGCCGGGGACCGGTGCCTGCGCGCTGCCCGATGCCATCGAACTGACCCGGGCCGCTGTGCAGGCCGGATGTGCCGGCGTGCTGATGCTGCCGCCGTTTTACTACAAAGGGGTCAGCGAAGAAGGGCTGTATCGCGGTTTTGCGAGCGTCATCGATGCAGTGGCTGACTCACGTTTGCGCATTTATCTGTATCACATCCCGCCGGTCTCGCAGGTGCCGATCACGCCGTCGCTGGTGGCTCGTCTGCTCAAGGCCTACCCCGGCATCATCGCTGGCATGAAGGACAGCTCCGGCGACTGGGAAAACACGTCAACGATGCTGCGCGAATTCCAGCCGCAGGGCTTCGATGTGTTTGCCGGCAGCGAGACCTTCCTGCTCGCGACGATGCGGGCCGGTGGCGCTGGCTGCATCACCGCGACCGGCAATGTGAATCCGGGCCCGATCCTGGATCTTTACAAGCACTGGCAGGATGCCGACGCCGATGCCCGGCAGGCCGCGCTCGATGCAACTCGCGGTGTGTTTGCCAAATTCCCGATGATTCCGGCGATGAAGGCTGCAATCGCCTGGAAGACCGGTCGCGATGAATGGGCGAATCTTCGGCCGCCGCTGGTCGAACTGGATGCGCAGCAACGTCAGGCGCTGCAGGCTGGGCTCGATGCGGTCGGGTTCGTGATGCCGAATGCACAATCGCTGGTTTAAGGGGCTGAGATGACAAAGACCGTTGGAATTTATGAAAAAGCCGTTGAGGGGCTCGGTGCGCGGCTTGATGCGCAGGGCCTGGGCATCAAGCTGGTGCCCTTCACCCGCGATGGGCACTATCTGGTCGACGGCGTCAGAACTCCGCCCGAGGAGGTTTCGCTCGACTATCTTTGGCTCAGTCCGATGCTCAGCGCCGAGAAGTTCGTGCAGGACGCCTTTTCCATGGCGCTGCGGACCCGTGCCGTCGGCGTTTTGCAGACCTTCAATGCCGGGCTTGATGATCCGTTCTACGCAAAGATCTCCGCCAAAGGGACGCACATCTGCAATAGCAGCGCTCAGTCAGTGGCAATCGCCGAGTACGTGCTGGCGCATGTGATGAGCCTTGTGCATCCGATCGCACTGCAGGCCGAGCAGCAGGCAAAGCGCACCTGGCAGGTAACCCCGTTTCGCGAGATCTCTCAGACCAACTGGTTGATTCTCGGCTTTGGGCCGATCGGGCAGGCCATTGCATCGCGGGTCAAGGCATTCGGTGCCCGAACGATGGTGGTTCGACGCACGCCACAGACTGGGCCGACGGTTGATGTTGGCGGCACACTCGCCGATCTGCCCGCACTGCTGCCGCAGGCAGACGTGATTGCAATGGCCTGCCCGCTGAACGAGCAGACAAGAGGCCTTGCGGATCAGTCGTTTTTTGACGCGGTCAAACCAGGCGCGCTGTTGGTGAATATCGCGCGCGGCGCGATCGTCGATGATGCCGCATTGATGGCCGCGCTCGATTCCGGTCGTCTCTCACAGGCTGTGCTTGACGTCTTTCACACCGAACCTTTGCCGGCCGACAATCCGCTGTGGGGACATCCAAAGGTAAGGGTCACACCCCACACGTCGTTTGCCGGCAGTGGCACCCGCGGGCGCTGGGATCAGCTTTTCCTGGAGAATGTCACGCGGTTCGCGCGTGGCGAGGCGCTGCAGAGTGTGGTGGATCCAGCCAGCTTCGGCTGACACTCAATCCCTGGGTCAGGCGATCGCGACCTGATTGCGGCCATTTTGCTTGGCCCGATAGAGCGCACCGTCAGTCCGATGGAACCAGCTTCTCGAGTCGTCCTCGGTCCGTCGCTCGCTCACGCCGATTGACACGGTGATCTGCCGGTCACTGCTGCGAAGCAGGTCTGCCTTGCCAATCGCAAGCCGCAGCGACTCGCCGAGATTCCGGGCATCCTCAATGGACTCTCGACAAAGGATGACGAATTCCTCGCCGCCGAATCGATAGAGCTTCGCGTCCTTCGGGATGGTTCTCTCAAGAACCTCCGCGACTCCCTTGAGCACCCGATCTCCGGCCGCATGACCATACATGTCATTGATCCCCTTGAAGTCGTCGAGATCGATGACGAGCATTGAGCATCCATGCTCGAGGGGGGATCCATCAGAGATGGTCAGCGCAAGATCGTCGTCGAATGATCGCCGGTTGAGCAGGTTGGTCAGGCGATCGCGGTGAGCCTCCCGGTCAAGCCGCTCGTTTTCCTGCCACAACCGTGAGGAGAAGTAATAGCCGAATGCAGCAACCAGCGCAAAGCAGGCGCTGAAGGTGATCATCGTCGGCAGGTCGGCGCCTCCGAAGTCCTGCCACACGATCAGCAGATAGATGACGACGGAGATGACCAGAGCTTCCAGGGACTTGACGGCAAAGAAGCTGCCCAGTCCGGCTGCAAAAGCCCAGAAAAGTCCGATCTCGCCCATCAGGTAAACGACTCCAAAGACACCGATCACATAAGTGATCGACATGATGCGGGTCGCCAGATCCAGGAAACGGTCAGAAAGGGACAGCCAGACAAGCAGCGAAAGAATCAGCAGCAGGACGCCATCGAACACTGCATGTCCGATTTCGCCGCGCGAGAGTCGGTAGAGCCCAAGCGGCAGTACCGCCGACGCAAACAGAATGATCTGCAGCAGGATGAAGCGCTGCCGCGTGTTCAACCGCTGCCAGAGTGTTCGGAAACGCTGGAATTCAGCCATGATTCTGATTCCTCATGCATGGTCTGTGCATCGCTCACTTCGTCGCGAGTATGTCATGGGGAGAACGCTTTGCGAACCTTTCATCCCTGTTGATCAAGGTCGCCACTGGCATCTCTTTGCATTATATGAAAATTTATGCAGTGCGCCGAACGGAGCAGTCCGGTAGGTCTGTCGGCTTGTTGATGACTGCAGGGAGTCCTTCGCCAATGAGGTTGATACTTGCGCGGGTGCCGGATGTCCTCAAGCCTGCTGATTCGCACTTCCTATTTGTCGTCACCGTCGGGAATCACTGCATCCACGGCGGCCCCTACGGCCTTCGCGGTCACCTTGACGCCAGTCGCCACAACCGTGACGGCGGCATCTGCCACTGCGACGACTGCACAGCCCGATGTGCAGGTCATCAGCACGGCGACGATCAGGAGTTTTCCGGCAAACCGGGCATCCGGGATCCGAGGGTGTATTTGCTGGTGCATGGAATGGTCCGCTCAGGAAGGTTCACGACCGGTTCAAATAGAATCAGTCAGATCTTATAACGAGGCCTGCACGCACGAAGGCCTGATCTCACTGCGTCGCCCGGCAAAACTGATGAATCCGACCAGCGTTCTGACTTCCGGCAAGCTCATCTACTGGTTCATAGCAGGCGTCGTCACGACTGTGCTTTGGGATGTCTCGGGGTGGGACATCAAGGTCATGCAGTGGTTGGGCAGTGCGCAGGGTTTCCCTTTGCGTGACTCTTGGTGGTTGGATACCTTTTTCCATGACTGGGCGCGCAATCTAGGCCTTGTGATTTATTTCGCGTTGATTGCCGCCATCCCCTGGCCATGGCGTCAGATGCGTGAGCTGTCACGCGCTGAGCGTCTCGAAGTGGTGACAGGGATCGCCCTCTGTTTACTTGCCGTCATCATGCTCAAGAAATTCAGCTTGACCAGCTGCCCTTGGAGCCTGCAGATGTTTGGTGGCACGGCTCAGTACGTGTCCCACTGGGCCTGGGGCGTGCCTGATGGAGGTCCGGGCCGCTGCTTCCCCGGGGGGCATGTTTCAACGGCATTCGGTTTTTTGCCATTGGCCATGGTGTGGCATGTGAAAGCACCTCAGCGCATGGTCAAGTTGTTGATTGCCATCGCTTGTCTGGGCTTGCTGCTGGGGGCTGTTCAAACATTGCGGGGCGCGCATTATCCGAGCCACACGGCTTGGACGGCCATTGTGTGCGCCATGGCGGCTGTCTTGAATCAGATCGGTTTCCATCAATGGCAGACGCGCCGAGTCATTAAACAATGAAGTTTGACGACCCGGGCGAGGTCCGTTGAATCGATGTCCAGGCCGAGTGGACAGACACCGTTTCCCGAACGGTCGCCGCAACGAAGATGATCGTCATCAGCAGGGGCACTCGGAGGCACTTCGAGTTGTT
>JAURMJ010000270.1 GCA_030830765.1 Quisquiliibacterium sp. | reverse complement strand
CCGTCACGATCACCGGCCGTTTGCGCGCTGATACCACGGTCACCCGAACCCTGTCCGAGTCAGTCCGATTGCGTAACGATCGGGTTGAAGGCTCGTGTCCCACCTGAGCACGAGACGATGATGAATGCGCATTTCGGCAGGCAACGCGGCGCTGCAACGCTGCTGACTACGGTGATCATTCTGGTCTTGATGACGATGATCACGTTCTTTGCGAACCGTAATATTTTGTTCGAGCGCAAGACCGTCTCGAATCAGTATCGATCAGCCAAGGCGCATGAGGCGGCTGAGGCCGGCCTCGAATGGGCGGTTGCTAATCTGAACTCGATGCGCAAGATCGACGCTGCCTGCGCGACCTCGACTGGCTCAACAGACCGAAGTTTTCGGGATAAATACCTGGACCCGGACAACAACGGTCGTTACGTCGAAACCTTCTCGACTGCAACGCCGTTATGCACACTGGTCTCCGGCGCCTGGAGCTGCGGGTGTCCAAGTACTGGTGCGCCCACGCCTGATGCATGTGCCGACCCGGCGGGGTGCCCGGCATTCCGGGTTTCCTTCCAGAACGTTGCAACTGACCCGGCGATGGTCAGGGTCACTTCGATTGGGTGCAATGATTCTCAGAAACCCTGCGTGGCTGGCGCAGGGGGGACCGCGGACGGCACGGCTACCATCGTTCAGGTCATCAAGCTGTTGAATGGTCTTGGTACGGTCCCGGCGGCTGCATTGACTGCGAAGGGTAATGTGGATTTCGGATCAAATGCGATCACGGCGACCAACACGGACCCGGGCACGAACGGCATCACCATCAATGCCGGGGGCAACATCACCGGGTTCATCAATCCCAAGACGATTCAGTCGCTGCCGGGCACGCCATCGACCGCCAGTCTGGTCGGCAACGATGCTTCGCTTGGCACACTGTCCAGTGATCAGATGTTCACGTCGTTCTTTGGCGTGACCAAGGATGCCTTCAAGGCTGCGTCAACGACGACCGTCATCACCTGTTCAGGCACCTGCAACGACACAATTCTTCAGGCGATAGACGCCGGGGCGCGGCAGCTCTGGGTCGATGGCGACATGGCGCTCAACTCCAATGCGGTATTCGGCAGCGCAACCCAGCCGATCATGCTGGTGGTCAATGGCAATGCCGAAGTGCGCGGCACGATGACCATCTATGGCGTGCTGTACTGCCAGAACGGCACCTGGGACAACACTGGTGGCGGTGATGCGCAGATTATTGGCGCTGCCATTGCCGAAAACAACTTCACAGCAACCGGGACTCCGAACCCGACCTATGCCTCGGATGTGCTGGCTGCGCTGCGTGAGACCTCGGGCCAGTTCGCGAAAGTGCCAGGGGGTTGGCGTGACTTCTAAAACCTTTCGTAAGGCCTTGGCGATCGGCGGCTTCACGCTGATCGAGGCGCTGGTCGCGATGGCGATTGGCGGATTTGGGCTGATGGCAGTCGCGCGGCTTCAACTCGGTTTGCAGGCGGAATCTGATCTGGCCAAGCAGTTGAGCGAGGCCAATTTCATTGGGCAGCAGCGTATCGAGCAATTGCGCGCGTTCCAGCAGGTTGCAGCGTTCGATGCGACGGCCCTGGCGGCGGGCAAGTGGGGTTACGGAAACATTGCGACCGGAACGCAGTCGGTCACTGGGAGCAACGCCGTCTACACGGTCAACTGGACAATCTCCGATGCTGCCTCCGGCGTCCCGTACAAGACAGCGCAAGTCGTCGTTCAATGGACAGATCGGCAGGGGGGTGCGCAGCAGGCGCTTCTAACCACGGCGATCGCGGGGACCGATCCGGCCGCGGCATTGGGTCTGGGGATTCCACCGGTCGGGACGCCAATCCGAAGGCCCAAAGACCGGGACTTGAATGTGCCGGTGCCGGCCGTAGACCTGGGTGATGGCACAAGTGCATTCACGCCTCCCGGTGCGGCGGCGGACCTGCGCCTGGTCTTCAACAACACGACTGGCTTGCTGACTAAGCGTTGTACTGGTTCTGACTCAGACCCGGCCACCTGGACCTGTGAAAACATCGACGGGTATCTGGTCAGCGGTTATGTCGGGTTTGGAGCCAAGGCTGTGGTCGGCCCGGGATCTGCGATCAATTTGAATTTCACGTTGACCGAGGGGACCCAGAGCGGTTGCTACGACGACAGCGGCGCTACGACGCCAACCTACGCCGGCTACATCACATATACCTGCGTCATCATCGGAAGCGACCACGACAGCGACGCCGCGACAAGATCTCGCTGGTCGGGTCGCAGCGATCTAGCCGGCTTGACAATCGGAAGCACCAAGGACGACAGCAAAGTCTGCCGCTACAGTGCCGATTACAACGGCAATGGGTTGATCGACAATTCCGAGCATCCGGCTTCTTACGATCAAGTCACAGAAAGCCTGGAAAACCAAAATTTTCTAGTGGTCGCTGGCAATGATGCCTGCCCGACCGGAACGCTGCTTGAGACGACCGTCCAGCACCAGCCCGCACCCGAACCCGAACCCGAACCTGCACCCTGACACCCAAGCTGCGTCGTTGCTCGGCGAGGCCTCTGAAGATCTTGAAAGCCTGCCAGGGTTGTCCGACCCTATTCCAGTCAGTGGTGCTCAGTGGCTGCCTGAAATGCGTGATCATGCGAACCTCGGAGGACCCCGGAGACCGCAGGTGCTTGACCTTGTGCGCCGCACGGTCGATGCCTGGGTGATCGAGGAATAGCCGATGACGAACACACTATTACCCCCAGCGCAAAAGATCCCAGCCGCCTGGTACGGTCCGCAGATGACTGCCAGTGAGGAATGGCTTGTGCACCTTGATGAGCAGGAGATCGCGGAGGTCGAGACCGCCGTACGCGCCTTTCTGGCCTGCAGCGAGGGCCGGGCGCCGCTCGAAGCCACGGATTTTCCGCTGCCGCGCCTTGCGCCCAAGCTTCAGGCGCTGCGCCGCGAGCTGCTCGATGGTCGCGGTTTCGCGTTGCTGCGGGGTTTGCCGGTGCAGCGTTGGTCTCAGGCTGAGGCTGCGTATGCCTTTGTCGGTCTAGGGGCACACCTGGGCAATGCGCGCTCGCAGAATGCAGCAGGCCATTTGCTGGGTCATGTGCGTGATGTCGGCCTGTCAAGTGACGATCCGAACGTGCGGATCTATCAGACCAAGGATCGGCAGACTTTTCATACGGATTCCTGCGATGTCGTTGCGCTGCTGTGCCTGCGCCGCTCGCGCAGTGGCGGGGAGTCGTTGCTGGTCAGTTCGACGACGATCTACAACGAAATGCTCAAGCGTCGTCCGGATCTGGCTGCCGTCCTGTTCGAACCCATCGCGACCGACCGCCGCGGCGAGGTACGTCAAGGTCAGAAGCCATATTTCGAGATTCCGGTGTTCAGCTGGCATGCCGGCAAGCTGACCGCGATCTATCACCGTCCCTATATCGAAAGTGCTCAGCGTTTCGAAGAGGCGCCTCGTCTGACCGATCTTCAGCGTGAGGCGCTCGATCTGTTTGACACGCTTGCCGAGGATCCCGCGCTGAATATGTCGATGGATTTTCAACCTGGCGACATGCAGTTCGTACACAACCATGTGCTGTTGCACGATCGCAATGGGTTTGAGGATTGGCCGGACCCGGCTCAGCGCCGCCATTTGCTCAGACTCTGGCTGGCTTTGCCTGGTGCCAGGCCCTTGCCTGAGGTGTTCGCTCAGCGCTATGGACGTGTGACCATCGGCGATCGCGGAGGGATCCTGCTTGAGGACACCGTTCTGCGCGTTCCTGTGGAGGTGTAGCAACTTTTCAATATTGCTTGCCGCCGGAGCTTCGGGCAGACTGCAAAGGTAAAAATTTACCCAGCCAATCAGGACCCGGGTCGTCGATGAAATCCGGGCTGATGATGATCAGGAGACGGTGATGCAAAGCAATTCCAGACTGAAGTTCTCAGCGGCAGCACTCGCAGTAACCGCGAGTTTCATGCTGCATTCGCCCGCGCAGGCCGAGCCGGTCAAGTTGCGCTATGCGTCCAGCGGACCGCCCAAGACGGTTTGGGCCATGCAGGTCGAGCGATTCGTCAAGGATGTCGATGAGACCTCCCAAGGCCGAGTCAAAGTCGATGCCTTCATCAATTCCCAACTCGGCAGCGAACAGGACACCATCCAGCAGGTCGCGCGCGGTCGTATCGATATGGGCGGTTACTCGGTCACGGCCGGTGCTCTGATCGTGCCGGAACTGGCATTGCTGAATCTTCCGTTCCTGTTCGACAGTAAGGAACAACAGGATTGCGTCTTCGACAAGCATTTGTACAAGACGGTTGATGCGATGTACGCCAAGAAAGGTCTGAAGTTTCTCAGCTATGCGCACGTTGGTGAAACCAATCTGATCGGCAAGGAAGCCTACGTCACCCCGGACAAGCTCAAGGGGCTCAAGGCTCGGGCGCAGCCGACCAAGGTCGGCCCCTACCTCTGGACAGCATTCGGGGCGAATCCGAACCCGCTGCCAGTCACTGAGTGGGCCGCGGCCCATCAATCGGGGCTGGTCGATGTCGCCGACGCCCCGATGACCTTTTATATCTTTGCCGGACTAGGCAAGGTTGCGCCGGTGCTGACCATGACCCGCCATCTGGATCAGGGCGGGGTCGTGGTCATGAACAAGAAGGTCTTTGACAAACTGCCGGCGCAGGATCAGAAGGCCATCATGGAGGCGGTCGCGCGTAACCCGGGCCCCAAGCAACGCGCTGAAGTGCGTGCCTTCGAGTCCAAGCTGTCCCCGATGCACACGTCCAAGGGCGGAACGATCGTTGAACTGACGCCTGAGCAGCGCACAGTCTGGCGCAAAGGCATGGAAGCTTCGTGGGCAGCTGCTGTCAAGGCAGTGGGCGGCGAGTCCGGCGCGTTCTGGAAGGCCGTCCAGTCTGGTATCAAGGCCTGCGGCGGCTGATGGTCGCGGCGTCTCCAGGTTCGATCCGGACCACTTTGCAGGTCTGGCACCGGATCGAATGCTGGCTGGCAGTAGGCTGCTTTGCCCTGATCGCGACGCTGCTACTGATTGATGTATTCGGACGGGAGTTGGTCGGTCCGGTGCTGCGAGGCATCGGTCTGGAGATTGGCGCGATGGGGCTGTTCGGTTCCCAGAAGGTTTCGGTGTATGCGCTGATCGTTGGCAGCTTCTGTGGAATCGGGATTGCAACCGCCACCGGCAGCCATCTGGTGCCCCGGGTCGGATTCGGGTGGACCCCGGACCGATGGGGGCCGGCGGTGGACCGGCTTGCCGATCTAATCACCGGGTGTGTGCTGACCACGATCGCCTGGTACGGACTGGTGTTTGTCCAGTCGTCCATGGAAACGGACCTGCGCGCGCCGGCCCTTGACTGGGCGGTCTGGCCGTTTCAGCTGGCAATTCCTCTTGGCTTTCTGTCGGCGGCTGGGCGCTATTTCTTTTATGCGCTCTGGCCAGACACACGGCCGCAATCGGCCGCTCATCAGGAGTGAGTCGTTGAACTGCTCTGAGCTGAAGGCGTTTCGGTGACTGCCCTCACGATCATCGCGATAATTGCAGCAGGGCTGCTGCTGCGTCAGCCGCTGCTGATCATTCTGCTGAGCGCCACAGCTTTCGTCCACATGATCTGGGGGCGTGGCAATCTCGAAGACATCATCGAGGACATGTGGGTCGGCCTCGACAAGGAAGTGATTCTTTCGATCCCGATGTTCCTGCTGTGCGGCAATGTGATGACCCGCGGGTCGATCGCTCGGCGACTGATCCGAGTGATGTCCTCGCTGACGTCTCCGTTGCCCGGTGGTTTGGCAGTCGCTACGGTGCTGTCCTGCGCGGTGTTCGCCGCCATCTCGGGGTCGTCGATTGTCACCATGCTGGCCATCGGCACCGTGATGTTGCCTGCGCTGCGCGAGGCGGGCTACGACCTGAAGTTCAGCATCGGTTCGATCATGGCTGGCGGTACGCTGGGCATCATCATCCCGCCGTCGATTCCGATGATCATCTACGCGCTGGTCACCGAGACCTCGGTCACGGACCTGTTTTTGGCTGGCGCCGGGCCCGGTCTTTTGCTGACCTTTGTTCTGGCCACTTGGGCCATCTGGGCTAATCGGCATATGCCGATCAAACGCATCGATTTGGTCGAATTCCGAGCGGCGGTTTCCGGGGGAATCTGGGCGCTGATGATGCCGGTCATCCTGCTGGGCGGCATTTACACCGGGTATTTCACGCCGACGGAAGCAGCGGCGGTGGCGCTGGCCTATGCGCTGGTTGTCGAGATCCTCATTCACCGTGAGCTGAAGCTGCGCGATTTCTATTTGGTTGTGCTTGATGCCTCCAAGCTTGGTGGATCGCTGTTTCCCGTCCTGGCGGTTGCGCTGAGCCTGAATATCCTGTTGACCGAGCATCGCGTGCCCCAGCAGCTGGTTGAGCTGATTCAGGGCTATATCTCAAGCCCGCTGATGTTCATGCTGCTGATCAACCTGCTGCTGCTTGGCGTCGGTTGTCTGATGACCACCGGGGAGGCCATCCTGGTGCTGGGTCCGCTGCTCGCGCCGATGGCCGAGGCCTACGGGTACAACAAGGTTGTCTTCGGGCTGATCATGATCCTGAATCTGGAGATCGGTTACCTGACGCCGCCGGTCGGGTTGAACCTGATCGTCGCGATGTCCGCTTTCAAGCAGCCATTCGGACTGCTCGCACGAGCCGCGTTGCCCTTCATCGCGCTGATGCTGATGTGTCTGATTGCAGTGGTGTTGATGCCGCAGATTGCGATGTATTGGGTTTCCTAGACGCAGCCCGGGCGTTGCCCTGTCAGATCAGGGCCGTTGCCCGGTCCACGCCAGACCGCTCCGGCGCCGACGCTTCTGCACGTCGCCCGACGTCAGCGGCCGGCAGGTGCTTGCCCGTCAGGCCTTTTCGTATCCCCTGACGAGCTTTGCGCGTTCGGTCGCACTTTGCATCAGCAGTGAGAAATCCGAGCCGGCAAGCACCATCTGAACACCCATACCGACGAATTTTTCAATCAGCGGTCCGGTGTATAGGCCACCCATGCCGGCGTATTTGCCATGCTTGCGGCAGGCGGCGATTACTTTGCGATAGGCATCGGTGACGCGCTCGTCATTGAACTGACCCGGGATGCCCATCTCGAAGCACAGATCGTTGGTGCCGATCAGCAGCACATCGATTCCCGGCACCGCTGCGATCGCATCGCAGTTGGCGACGCCCTGCGGCGATTCGATCATCACGACAACCAGGGTTTCGTCATTGATGACGCGGGCGGTTTCATCAAGCGGCATCGATGCAAACCCGAGTTGTTGCAGACCGCCGCCCATCGAGCGGTGACCGATCGGCGGGAAGCGGCACTGTGAGGCGACGCGTTGCGCTTCCTCAACCGTATCCACATGAGGGACAACAATGCCTTGTGCGCCATTGTCGAGCATCCGCGAAGCGTGGTGATGCTCAAGGCCCGGCACGCGGACGATTGGCGTCACGCCGATGGCCAGCGATGCACTGGCGATCTGGGCCGCGGTATCCGGGTTCATCGAGTTGTGTTCACAGTCGATGAAAGCCCAGTCGAAACCGGCGGTCTTCAGGATCTGGGCCGTATCGACCGTACGTGCCTGACGAAGTCCCAGGCCGATAGCCAGCTTGCCTTCCTGCAGTTGCCGCTTGGTGTGATTGATCACGATGCTCACAGATGCTCTCCTTGCGTGTTGCGCCACGCGGGCGCGAAAGCGGCCACGCCACATGGCGCAGGCGACACCGGGATCATATGTGAGGGACCGCGGCCTCGGGCCGCGGTCGATGCGCGCAGTGAAAAGCACAGCCCGGGTTGCCCGGGCTGCGGGAGCGATCGTGGAGACTCAGGCTGCGGCCAGCGCCTGATCCAGGTCTGCGCGAAGATCGTCGATGTGCTCAATCCCCAGGCTCAGGCGCAGCATGTCTTCGCTGACGCCCGCCTTGGCCAGTTCTTCTGCGTTGAGCTGACGGTGCGTCGTGGAGGCCGGATGCGTGGCCAGCGACTTGGCATCACCGATGTTGACGAGTCGGGTGAACAGCTTGAGCGCATCAAGCACCCGAGCACCAGCCTCGCGGCCTCCCGATTTGAGGCCAAATGACAGAATGCCCGAGGCTCGGCCGCCCATGTACTTTTGCACCAGTCCGTTTTCGGGGTGATCTGACAGACCTGCATAGTTGACCCAGGCGACCTTCGCGTGACCGCGCAGGAACTCGGCGATGGCCAGCGTGTTGTCGCAGATGCGGTCCATGCGCAGTGCGAGGGTCTCGATGCCCTGAAGGATCAGGAACGCATTCATCGGCGAGATCGCGGCACCCGTGTTGCGCAGCGGCACCACGCGGGCCCGGCCGATGAAGGCGGCTGGGCCGAGGGCCTCGGTATAAACCACGCCGTGGTAGCTGACATCCGGCGTGTTCAGTCGGGCGAAGCGCTCTTTGTGCTCGGCCCAGGGGAACTTGCCGCTGTCCACGATCGCGCCACCGACGCTGTTGCCATGACCGCCGAGGTACTTGGTCAGCGAATGCACAACGATGTCTGCGCCGTGTTCGAACGGTCGGCACAGATACGGGCTGGGCACCGTGTTGTCGACGATCAGTGGTACGCCATGCGCATGGGCGATGTCCGCCAGGGCTCGGAAGTCGGTGACATTCCCCAGCGGGTTGCCAATCGACTCACAGAAGACCGCCTTGGTCCGCTCATCGATCAGCGCGGCGAAGGTCTCTGGTTTACGCGGGTCGGCAAAACGCACATTGATGCCCATCTGCGGCAGCGTGTGCGCGAACAGGTTGTAGGTACCGCCGTACAGGGTACTGGCCGAGACAATATTGTCGCCGGCCTCAGCGATCGTTTGAATTGCATACGTGATCGCGGCCATCCCCGAGGCAAGTGCCAACGCGGCAATCCCGCCTTCGAGCGCGGCAATACGTTGCTCAAGTACATCCTGGGTCGGATTCATGATCCGCGTATAGATGTTGCCAGGCACTTTCAGATCGAACAGGTCGGCACCGTGCTGCGCGTTGTCGAACGCGTAGGCAACTGTCTGGTAAATCGGGACTGCGACCGATTTGGTGGTCGGGTCAGGGCTATAGCCCGCGTGAACAGCGAGGGTCTCAATCCGCATGGGGTTCTCCGTTTGATTCAAATTTGCACCTCGGTCAGGCGTCCTGTGTCAACGTCGTAAATGAAGCCTCGGACGCTGACTTTGTCGGGGCCTTCCGTCGGCAGCCAGGGGTGGTTGCGGATGGTCGACAAGCCGCGTCGCACATCAGCGGCGAGCCTGTCGAGCTGGGCAATGTTCGGTGCTGCGTCAAGCGCTTCGGGTGTCCCGTCAAAGGCATGGAAGGCTGCCGGGCTCGCTGAGCAGGCATTGCATGAAACGAAGTGGCGGCCGGTTGCCTGGCGCAGGGTCTTTTCAGCCTCGACGTCACCTTCAAGGCCCGCGCGAAGCAAGGCATCGGTGAATGCAAGCATGCCGCAACGGGTATGGTGGACCAGGATGATTTCCTGCGTGTTCAGCAGGTGATGGGAAATCACCAGGCTTCGCAGGGCATCTTCGGTGACAACGCCGCCCGCGTTACGAATGATGTGTGCCTCGCCAGTCTGCAGCCCCAACAGGTCTTCGACATCAATCCGGGCGTCCATGCAGGCGACGACGGCAAGCCGTTTGGCGGGCTGAATCGGCTGAGCCCCTGGGAAGCCTGCCTGGTGCGGGGTCTTACCCTGCACATAGTCGGCATTGTTCTGCAGCAGCTGTTCGGTTTGGGTGCTCATGGGTCGTTCCTCATGGACGGAATGGAGTGTGTTGTTCCAAAGGGAGACAAGGCTAGCCTCATCCTGTCCCCGGGGGAACGACCAATTTGCTATGAGTAAATAGCTGAAAGCGTCTAAGCGCGTACCACCGACTTGGGAGCGTATGAGGTTGGCGAGGCGTTGACGCCGAGAAGCGTCCGATCAGTTGCCAGTCGCAGGATCGGCCGGTTCATGGCTGTCTGGTGTTTCCTGCGGCAGGATTGCAGAAGCGATCACCTTATCAATGCGCTTACCGTCGATGTCGACGATCTCGAAGCTCCAGCCATCCCACTGGATCCGGTCGCCGGTATGGGGCAGGCGACCCAGGAGCAGCATCAGCATGCCGGCCAGTGTGTGATAGCGCTGCTTGTCTTCCTCGGGTGTTGCGACAAGCTGCAGCTGATCCTTCAGCTCAGGCACGGGGATCAGTCCATCCAGAAGCCAGGAGCCGTCTTCACGTTGCAGTGCCCAGGCGTCCTCGAGGCGCTGCGGTTTGAATTCCCCGGTAATCGCCTCCATGACATCCTGTGGTGTCACGATGCCCAGCACCTCGCCGTATTCATCAATTACAAAGGCCAGCTCGGCGCCAGTCGCCCGGAAGTTCTCCAGCAGCTCCATGCCGGTGAGCGTCTCGGGCATGAAGGCTGCGGGCTCCAGGCTGCTGGTCAGGTCTGGCTTTTCGCCACGAAGCGCATGCAGCAGCAACTGGCGCGCGTTGACGACGCCGACAACGTCCTGAAGGCTGCCGCGTATGACCGGATAGCGTGTGTGGGCCTCCTGCTCAATGCGGGCCAGGTTTTCCTCAAGAGGTAAGGTGGCATCCAGGCACATGACTTCGCCGCGCGGCACCATCAAGGAGGCAATCTGCCGGTCATCGAGTCGGAACACATTGCGCACCATGGCGTGCTCCTGTTTTTCGATGATGCCGGCATCCGAGCCCTCGTCGAGCAGCGCGTTGATTTCCTCCTGCGTGACCGTGGGTGCGGTGCCCGGTTTGACGCCGAAGCTGCGCAGCACCAGATCGGTTGATGCCGACAGCAGGCGTACGAACGGGCGCGAGATCGCTGCCAGCACTTCCATCGGGCGTGCGACGCGGCTGGCCACAGCTTCGGCGCCGATCTGGCCTAGTCGCTTGGGCACGAGTTCGCCAATCACAATCGTCAGGTAGGTCACGACCAGAACAACCAGCGCTGTGGCCACCCAGTCGGACCAGGGGGCACGCACTCCGATCGTCTCGAGCCAGTCGCCGAACGGGCTGGCAAAGACGGCCGAACCGACGATACCGTTCAGGATGCCGATCGACGTGATGCCGATCTGGATTGTCGACAGGAAATCGTTCGGGGCTTCAGACAACCTGAGCGCGGCCAGTGAGCCGGAATCGCCTTCGCTGGCCTGGCGCTGCAGCCGGGCTTTGCGGGCGGTGATCAGGGCGATCTCTGACATCGCGAACGCGCCATTGAGCAGGATCAGCAGAAGCAGCAGCAGAAATTCCATTGTCGGGTCTTGTGCGGTGCCTGTTGTCCATCAAGCTGGAACCAGGAGTTTCAGGCACGGAGCGCTTGAATGAATTCCCATCAATGTATCGTAACCGGGGCAGCGTGCAAGTGACCCGTTGCCCACCCTCCACTCCGGCAAGGCGCATGCTGCGGGTGGGCAGGGCTCGGCCGGCTGGTCTAAAACCCCCGGAGCAGGGGAGCCTGGGGGCGGCTGCTAAAGTCGCCAGCCTATGAGCAGAAACGATGACCCAATCAAAACCCTGCAGGCAGTCTTCGGCTATCCGGCCTTTCGGGGTCGGCAGGCCGAGATCATCGGGCAGCTGCTGGGTGGCGGCGACGCGCTGGTGCTGATGCCCACCGGTGGTGGCAAGTCGCTGTGTTATCAGCTGCCATCGCTGTTGCGGCCCGGTTGCGGCATCGTAATTTCGCCGCTGATCGCACTGATGCAGGATCAGGTTGCCGCGCTGCGCCAGTACGGAGTGCGAGCGGCTGCACTCAATTCGGCCATCGGCTTGCGCGAGGCGCGAGAGGTTGAATCCGCATTGCTGGCTGGCGAGCTTGATCTGCTTTACGTGGCGCCCGAGCGTCTGCTGACCCCGGGCTTTCTGGCGCTGCTTGAACGCGCGCGCATCGCGCTGTTTGCCATCGATGAAGCGCATTGCGTCTCGCAGTGGGGACATGACTTCCGACCCGAGTATTTGCAGCTGGGCGTGCTTCACGAGCGCTTTGCCGGTGTGCCGCGAGTTGCACTGACGGCCACCGCCGATCCGCTCACGCGCGAGGAAATCGTCGAGCGGCTGGCCCTGCACAGTGCGCAGGTGTTTGTCTCGAGCTTTGATCGTCCGAATATCCGCTACACGATCGTCGATCGCAAGGAGGCTCGCCAGCAGCTGTTGCGATTCATTCGCGACGAGCATGCCGGGCAGGCGGGGGTGGTTTATTGCCTGTCACGACGCAAGGTCGACGAGACCGCACAATGGCTTGCCGATCAGGGAATCGACGCCATTGCTTACCACGCCGGCATGAGCACAACTGACCGTGAGCGTAACCAGGCGCGTTTTCAGCGCGAGGAAGCGGTCGTTGTCGTTGCCACCATCGCGTTTGGCATGGGCATTGACAAGCCAGACGTGCGTTTCGTCGCCCATTTTGATCTGCCCAAGAGCATTGAGGGTTACTACCAGGAAACCGGGCGGGCCGGTCGCGATGGCTTGCCAGCCGATGCCTGGATGGCCTATGGCATGACTGATGTCGTGCAGCAGCGCCGGATGATCGACGAATCCGAGGCCGATGAGACTCACAAGCGCGTTTCCGGCGCAAAGCTGGATGCCTTGCTCGGCCTGTGCGAGACGGCTGGCTGCCGGCGCGTGCGCCTGCTCGAATACTTCGGCGAGCTCTCAACGGCCTGCGGTAACTGCGATAACTGCCTGTTTCCGCCAAGTACCTGGGACGCGACCGATGCGGCCCGTAAGGCGCTTTCCTGCATCTACCGCACTGGCCAGCGTTTTGGTGTGCTGCATCTGATTGATGTCTTGCTTGGGCGCGAAACCGGACGGGTCAGACGCTGGAATCATGCGCAGCTGTCTGTGTTCGGCATTGGTGCCGATCTTGCCGAGGCTCAATGGCGTAACGTGTTCCGGCAACTGGTTGCGCTCGGGTTTGCCCGGGTTGATCACACTGCGCATGGTGCACTGAAACTCACGCCGGCTAGCCGCCCGGTGCTGCGTGCCGAGCAGTCAGTGCAGATGCGTCGTGATTTGCGCGAGAAGCCGGTCTCGAAAAAGTCCCGCCGAAAGAGCTTGTTTGCGGGCCTGACGGCTTCAGCTTCAGTTGCGGCCGGTGCAGCACCAGCTGCTCTCTCCGGTTCCGATCAGGGTGTCAGCGAGCAGCTGCTTCAGGACCTGCGCGCCTGGCGCCTGGCCGAGTCTCGCGAGCAGTCGGTGCCGGCCTACGTGATCCTTCATGACGCAACGCTGGTGCAGATTGCGGCACAGCTTCCCCAAAGTCTTGAACAACTGGCCCTGGTTCAGGGCATTGGTGAGCGCAAGCTGGAGCGCTACGGCGAAAAGATCATGGCGTTGGTACGCGGCGCACATCCATGAAAAAGCCCCGCCGTGGCGGGGCTTTGGTCAGCGTGAGCTCAGACTTACTTGGACGCCGGAGCCGCTGCAGGTGCCTTCGGCTCTTCGAATTTCGCACCAGCCGAGTTGGCCATGTGCACCACAGCACGGCCGATCTCCAGATCGTCAGCATCGCCGCCGCCTTGCTTGGGCATTGCGCCCTTGCCGTTCAACGCCGATTTCAGCAGAGCCTCATAGCCTGTCTTGATCCGGTCCGCCCAGGCGGCAACATCGCCCAGCTTGGGAGCCCCCGCGGCACCACTGGTGTGGCAGGCTGCGCACTGCGCCGTGTAGATATCAGCACCAGCGCGAAGTGTCTTGGGCGCATTCGCGTCCTTGAGCACAAACTGTGCGACCGGTTTGATCCGGGCTTCGATGGCCTCCCCGGTCATCGCGGACGACCCTGCGCCGGTGCGTGCACCAGCGTCGACAAACTTGGTCAGCAGCGCGACCAGCAGAATCGGCACGACAAAAGACAGCACGACAACGGTGATTAGTTGCTTAGGGGTCTTGATGAAAGTGGAATGTTCTTCGCTCATGCCGATTTCCTGAATGGCGATGTCCGTTCCCGGCGGCTACTGCCCTGAACGCGCGGGGTCAAAGCCCAGAATTGTATCGGGAAAGCGGTTGGAAGCGGAAATGGATGATGGGGGGGTTCCAACATCGAGTCTGACAGGTCTGCCAGTTTGAATCCGTTTGCATTGAAAATGCGGTTACAATCGCGGGCTTGGCGCCCGTAGCTCAGTGGATAGAGTACTGGCCTCCGAAGCCAGGGGTCGCTGGTTCGATCCCAGCCGGGCGCGCCATCTTCACTGTACAACCCCATCGCCGCGCAGCGCTATCCCTGTTGCGGCCGGGGCGCCGTATGAACATGGAAACCGTTGGTTCTCGACCAGCAGAGTTCCCTGCTGGGCACCATTGTTTTACTGTGAGTCCAACCGCAGTGCACGGAACGGCTGCGTTTGGAAGGCCCGTTCTGCTTGATGCCCCCCGATTTACCCCTTTCCATGATTACGCAGGCTTCCCGTCGGCCCGTGACGGTTTGCAGACGAGAGACCACGAGATGCCACAGGCCTGAAGCCTGGTCTTCATGAATTGACGCTTCCAAATTGAGGTTCGCAATGAATTCCGGGACCAATCCTTCCAGACTCGCCTTGATCACTGGCGCAGCCGTCGGTATCGGTGCAGCAATTTCCGAGCGCCTCGCGCAGGACGGCATCAAGGTGATTGTCGCTGACCTGGATGAGGTCAAGGCGGCGGAAACCGCGACCCGCATTCGCAGCAGCGGTGGTCTGGCTGAGCCTATGCGCATGGATGTCGGTTCGCCCGATTCGATCGCGGCTGCGTTCGAGCAGGTCGATCAGCAGCACGGCGGGTGCGACATCCTGGTGAACAACGCCGGGATTGCGAAGACCTATCCATTTCTCGAATTTCCGCTTCAGAACTGGCTCGACACGATGCAAATCAATGTCACCGGCGCAATGCTTTGCAGCCAGCATGCCGGGCGTCAGATGGCGCGCAAAGGCTGGGGACGGATCATCAGCATCGCATCGGTGGCCGGTCTGCGCGCGGTCGGCAAAGGTCGCACAGCTTACGGAACCTCCAAGGCCGCGACCATTGGGCTGACCCGGCAGATGGCTGCGGAGCTTGCCGAGATGGGAATCACTGCCAATGCGATCTGCCCGGGTCCGGTGGACACACCGATGACGCAGGTGCTGCACAGTGCCGAGTTTCGCAAGCAATACGCGGCCGCGATCCCGTCCGGGCGATATGGCCTGACGACCGAGATCGCTGCGACCGCAGCGTTTCTTGCCTCGGATGCCGCGGCCTACATCAATGGCGTTGCACTGCCGGTTGATGGCGGCTTCATGGCCAGCGGGGCGCGCGGAGTCTGGCCCGCGCAGCAGCTGTTCGCGAACGACGCCGGGTCGCGTTTTCGCAGCATGCCGCGATCATCCTTGCGCGACCGCACGGACTGGAGTTGAACCGGTACTATCGACCGCATTGGTTGGGAATGATCGCGCATGCATGCCCAGCCCTTCAATTCATTCAAGGAGATCCGCGTGGCCGCTGAAAAAAAGCTCGTCGTTCGTTTTGACAACTGGGTCGATCCCGCTTTTGCCCAGCGCCTGGCGCAGGAGTCCGACATCGAGCTGCGGACCAACAAGCGCGAAGGCAACGATGAGCAGGGGTGGCGCGATCTGGCGCAGGCCCATGTCTATCAGATCTCGGCGGCCAAGGATGAAACCCCTAAGCGCTGGTTTGCGACCGAAGAGCTTTTGGCCAAGGCGCCGAATGTGCTTTGTGTTTCGTCGACCGGTGCGGGTTTCGATACCGTCGATGTGCCGGCCTGCACCCGCGCTGGCGTGCTGGTCGTCAATCAGGCGGGTGCCAATGCGCAGTCGGTGGCTGAATCAGCGCTTGGTCTGATTCTCGATGTCTCGCGCCGGATCACCGAAAGCGATCGTCGCCTGCGCCGCGAGATCGGTTTCCCGCGTGAAGAACTGATGGGCCGCGAGATCTGCGGGAAGGTGCTCGGCCTGGTCGGCATGGGTCATGTCGGGACCAAAGTGGCGGCGCTGGGTCGTGCCTTCGGCATGGATGTCATTGGTTATGACCCCTACCTGACCTCGGAGGAAATTGGTCGTCGCGGTGCGCGGGCGACCAGCCTCGACGAGCTGCTGCGGGCCTGCGACTTCCTGTCGATTCATTGCCCGCGCAACCCGGAAACCATGCACATGATCAATGCTGAAGCCTTCGGCAAGATGAAGAAGGGCGCCATGTTCGTGAGTACCGCGCGTGGCGGCATTCATGACGAGACCGCGCTGGCCGATGCCATGCGCGCTGGCCATATCGCCGGTGCCGGTCTGGATGTCTGGGAACAGGAGCCGCCTCCGCTGGATCATCCGCTGATGGGCTTTGAAAACGTTGTGGTCAATTTCCACACGGCTGGCGTCACTAATGAAGCGCGGCGCAACACAGCCAGCTACTCTGCTGAACAACTCGTCGGTGTGCTCAAGGGCGGTTATCCGCCGCGCATCATCAACCCGGAGGTCTGGCCGGCGTATGCGAAGCGCTTCGAGCAGATCCTCGGGTTTCGTGTGCAGTCAGCCGCCAGCGAATGAGGCTTCGGCTGTTGTTCTGATGCACGGCCGTCGCGGCTTGGCCGATGATTCGGCCGCTGTGGGTAATCAAGTTGATTCGGGGTGCAAGGATGCAGTCAGAGGGCAGTTCTTCGGGCAAGAAAACAGCAGTCGTGATCGGCGCGCTCGGCGTCATTGGTCGCTATATCGTTGAGCGGCTTGAAGCCGAGGGCGGCTGGCAGGTGGTGGGTCTGTCGCGTCGTCAGGGCCAGGACCGTCCTGGCGTGCGCTATCTGAGTGTCGACCTGCTGGATGTTGATGCAACCAACGCTGCGCTGGCCCAGTTGACCGACACGTCACACGTGTTCTATGCAGCGTTTCAGGCCTCTGCGGGCGCTGCATCCGGTTATGCCAGCAACGTTGCGGCCAACCGCGATATGCTGATCAATTCGGTCAGCGCGATTGATCGTGTTGCTGGCGGCCTGCAGCGGGTTGTGCTGGTGACTGGGACCAAGTACTACGGCACGCACCTGGGTCCGTACCGCACGCCATCACGCGAATCCGATCCACGGCATCTGCCGCCCAATTACTACTTCGACCAGATCGACTGGCTGACTGCGTTTCAGCAGGGCAAGGGCTGGGACTGGACCGAGCTGCGGCCGCAGACACTGTGCGGTTTTGCACCCGGAACCCCGATGAGCATCGTTCCGGTCATCGCTGTGTATGCGGCGATCTGCAAGGAGCTTGGGCTGCCACTGCGGTTCCCGGGCAAGCTCGGCGCCTGGCGATCGATCTATCAGGTCACGGATTCAGCGCATTTTGCCGACGCCGCGCTTTGGGCTGCGACTGAGCCGCGTTGTGCAAACCAGGCCTACAACATCACCAACGGGGATTACTTCCGCTGGTGCAATGTCTGGCCGCGTTTTGCCGAGGTGTTTGAGATGCCTTGGGCCGAGCCGCAGACCATCTCACTGACTGCGCAGATGGCCGACAAGGCGCCGCTCTGGGAATCGATGGTGAAGAAGTACGGGCTGCAGCCCTACAGTTTCGAGCAGGTTGTTGCCTGGCCGTTCGGCGATTACGTGTTCGGATCCGACTGGGATGTGATGTCCAACGTGACCAAGTCTCGGCAGCATGGGTTTGAGGCGGTGGTTGATACCGAGGAGATGTTTGTCCGGCTGCTTGAGCAGTTCAGGGCGCAGCGGATTGTTCCCTGAGTTTGCCGGGAACCGGCCGGCCTGAAGTCAGGCCGAGGCCAGTTGCGTACGATCAGGCGCGGCAGGACTGCATCAAGGCCTCAGCGACCGTACCAGTCGTGCACTGCCGCAACGAAGCGCTGCACGCCTTCTGCGACTGTCGCCGCATCCAGCGCTCCGTAAGAGAGTCGCTGATAGTTGGCTGCCTTGGTATCGGTCAGTCCGAACGCGAAGCCCGGAATCGTCGCAACCTTGTGTCGCTCAACCATCGCTCGGTTGAAGGCCAGTGCGTCATCAACGCCTGGCAGTTTCATCAGCACATAGAAAGCCCCCTCGGTCCGCGGAAACTCGACCAGATCACCGAGCGTGGCCAACGATTCGTGCACGGCGCGTCGGACCTGTGCAAGCGCCTCGATCTGCGGATCAATGATGCTGCGGCCCAACTGCAGCGCCTGGGCGGCGAGCAATTGCGAAGGGACGGGTGCGCAGATCAGGTTGGTGTCCTGCACTTTGTTCATCGCAACGGACAGAGCAACCGGGTAGACGACATAACCGACGCGCCAGCTTGCCATGCCGTAGTTTTTCGAGAACGAATAGAACGACAGCGTGTGCTTTTGCGCGCCCGGAATCGACGCCGGTGAAAAATGCCGGACGCCTTCATACGTGAAGTATTCGTAGGCCTCGTCACTGAAATGGTAGAGACCGCGCTCGGCACACAGCGCATTGACTGCGCGCAGATCGGCCTCGGTGTAGACGGCGCCGGTTGGATTGTTTGGCGACAAGGTGACGATTGCCCGCGTGCGCGGTGTGATCGCGCGCGCCAGCGCGTCAATGTCAAGTTGCCAGTCGGATCGGGTTGGCACAAGCACCGGTGTGCAGTCGCACATGCGGATCGCCATTTCCTGGTTGAAGTAGTAAGGCGTCGGCAGGATCAGTTCATCGCCGGGATCAGCGATGGCGAGCACCGCCGTCAGAAACGCGCTGTTGCTGCCGGCGGTCACCATGATCTCGGACTGGCCCCCAATCTCGAATCCGTTTTCATTGACAAGCTTGGCTGCGATTGCGTCGACCAGCGGAGCGATCCCAGTGACAGCCTGGTACTTGTTCAGCTGAGGGTCGGCCATCATGCCGGGAAGGGCTGCAACCGCCTCGGCGGGTGGCCCGTAGCTGACGACGCCCTGGCCCAGCGAGATCGTGCCCGGATTGGCCCGAACCATTGCGGCGATGGTCGGGATGATTGGCGTCTGCACGCCGTCGATGCGGTCTGATGCGTATTTCATGGCGGCGATGTTAGCTGATCGTCAACAGACAAGGGGCATTGATGTCCGGAGACCGAACACAGACAAGGTCTCGCCTTCGGCCAGTGAGAGGCTGATGCCTATAATCGACCGATTAAACAACTGCAGTCAAAGGTCTGGCCGATGAGCGAACAAGCAAATCATGACAGCATTGCGTCCCGGGTCACCGAGATCTCGCGGCATTTCGATGAAACGATTCGCACGGCCAATCTGCCGGTCTATCGGGCTTCAACGGTGCTCTTCGAGACGCTGGAAAGCGCGTACGCGACCGGTGCGGCGGCTACTGCGGGCGAACTGCATGCGAGCAGCTATGGCACTGCAGGCACGCCGACCACGTTTGCGCTGATGGATGCACTGGCCGAGATCGAAGGGCGCGGGCACGATTGTCGCGCAGCTTTGATGCCCTCCGGGCTGTCTGCCATTTCAGTGGCGCTGATGGCTTATCTGAAGACCGGCGACCACATGCTGATGAGTGACTCGGTGTATGGGCCTGCCCGGACCTTCGCGCAGGGCATCCTGACCCGGATGGGCATCGAGACGACGTTCTATGACCCGGCGATCGGTGCCGGCATCGCCGAGCTGATGCGTCCGAATACGCGGGTGGTCTACCTGGAGAGTCCGGGCAGCTACACCTTCGAGATTCAGGATGTGCCGGCGATCTGCGCCGTCGCCCGCCAGCGGGGCGCGATTTCGATCATTGACAATGCCTGGGCCTCGCCGGTGTTCGCGCGCCCGTTCGACTGGGGTGTCGACGTGTCGCTGCTTCCGCTCACCAAATATTGGAGCGGCCATGCCGACGTGCTGATGGGCGCGGCTGTGGTCCGCAAGGAGCACTGGGCGCCGCTGTGGACGACGGTCCGCCAGACGGGCACGTGCGTCGGGGGCGATGATGCATTCCTGATCCTGCGCGGCCTGCGTACGGTCGATGTCCGGATGCGCCGCCACGAGAGTACGGCCCTGGCCCTGGCCCGCTGGCTCGAACAGCGGCCAGAGGTGGGCCGTGTGCTGCACCCGGCCCTCGACTCGCATCCGAACCATGCCATCTGGCGCAGGGATTTTTCCGGGTCCAGTGGCCTGTTCTCTTTCGAGCTGCAGCCAGCGGCGATGAGTGCAGCGGGTCTGGGTGAAGCGGCGTCGACCGCCGGGTCCCCCGAGCAGGAAGCCCGGACCGCACGTAAGCTGGCTGCGCTCTGTGAGCGCCGTCGCTTCTTCAGGATCGGGTATTCCTGGGGCGGTTATGAAAGTCTGATCGTGCCCGGCCGGATCGGCAGCCTGCGCACAACCCATCCATGGACTGGCGGGCCCTTGATCCGCGTCCATGTCGGCCTCGAAGAGCCGGGCGATCTGATCGCAGACTTAAATGCTGGTTTTGCCGCGATGAACGCGGCGATGTGATCTGCGCGGCGCCTACAGCGCGCCGCCTGTGTCGAGACCGCGAGGGCTCAGCGTCGGTGGCCGATGTCCAGATCGTTCAGTCCGCTTCGATCGACCCCGCGGACCAGCCAGAGCGGGCGCTGCGCGAAGTTGGTTAAGACGCCGGTTTGACCGTCCACCGGTTGAAGACCGCGGTCGAAATGGGATGTCGCAGGCATGTAGCGTAGCGCAACCCCGGTCCGGCGGCGGGTCGATCGGTTGGCTGCTGCCCCATGAATCATGTAGACATCGTGCATCGACATCTGGCCGGCTTGCAGTTCGATTGCCACAGCCTGCGACGGTTCGTAGCTGCCATCAATCAGGCGCTGGTTCAGTGTCAGATCCTGGCGACTCTCTTCCAGATGGTCATGCAGTTGGCGATCCCGGTGAGAGCCTGGGATAACCTGCAGGCAACCGTTTTCGATGAGGGAGTCTTCAAGGGCAACCCAGACGGTGCAGGTCGCCAGCGGTCTGATCGGCCAGTAGTGTCCGTCCTGATGCCACGGGGTTTCGAACCCTTCGCTGGCCGGCTTGCAGAAGACATGACATCCCCAGAGGATCACGTCGTCGCCGATGACATCGCTGACCATCTCAACGATCTCCCGGTCGCGCGCCAGCTCCAGGAACCGGGCGCTGCCCCGGACTCCCTCTCCGTTGTCACCCTCGATGTGCGCCGAGACCAGCTTTTCAGGCCGAACCCCGGGGTTCTTGCGCAGCAATTCTTCGAGCGTTGACTGCAGGTCGGTCAGCGTTGCAGCTGGCAGGCGGTATTCCGGAATGACCCACCCTTCATTCTGGTAGCGCTCAATTTCAGTGGCGTTCAGGTGAGGCATGGTCAGACCCTCTTGGATGAACTGGTGATCGCCGGACTTGCTGCCGGATCTTCGACAAGGCAAATCAGCTTTGCGCCTGACTGGCTCGCTTGACCTCGGCCATGTCCAGCGCCTTGACCTGACCCAGCAGATCGGCCAGCGCTCCCTTGGGGAGTGCGCCGGGCTGCTGGAACACGATCACCTGCTCGCGAAAGATCATCAGCGTCGGAATTGAGCGGATACCGAAATGGCCGGCCAGCGCCTGCTCTTCGTCGGTATTCACCTTAACGAATTTCACGTCCGGCGTCTCTGCAGCCACTTCCTCGAAGACCGGCGCAAAACCGCGGCAGGGACCACACCACGGCGCCCAGAAGTCGATCACAACAATGTCATTGTCAGTGACGGTGCTGTCGAACTGATCGGTGGTCAGGGCCTCTACAGACATCTCTATTCTCCAGGGGATAAGGGGCGAGCGATGGGACGCGCCTGGTGCACAGGGGGCCCAGGCAGATGGTTACCTTAACAGCATGGATTGTTTTCTGCAGAGCTGGCGCAACGTTCGAACGGCGGTGATATCGGCGCCTCAAGCCCCGCGCCTCAAGCCCCGCGTCACAAGAACTTCGCTGTCTCGATGGACATCGATTGCCTACAATGGCTGATCTTCCACTACCGCGCTCGGATTGATCATGCCGACCCACCCGAATCCGTATCGCCAGAATCTTGACCGCAATCCAGCGAACTTTGCGGCGCTGACGCCGATCAGCCTGATCGAATGGGCGGCCGATGTGTATCCGGACCACTGTGCTGTGATTCACGGCCCGCTGCGCCGCAGCTGGCGTGAGCTCTATGAGCGTTCGCGCTGCCTGGCTGGCGCCCTGGAGTCGCTGGAGATCGGCGATGGCGACACGGTTGCGGTGGTGCTGCCGAACACGCCGGAAATGATCGAAGCGCACTACGGGGTGCCGATGAGCCGTGCGGTGCTCAACAGTATCAACACGCGGCTGGATGCGGCCATGATGGCCTTCATCCTGCGTCACTCCGATTCCAAGGTGGTGATTGTCGATCGCGAGTTTTCGGGAGCGGTTGGCGAAGCGTTGCAGATTCTCGAGGCGCAAGGGGCTGCACGGCCGTATGTAATCGACGTCAACGACGCTGAATACACCGGACCTGGAGAGGCGATTGGTGATATCGACTACGAAACCTTCCTGGCCCGTGGCGATGCGAACAGCCCCTATCTGCACCCGGAAGATGAATGGGATGCCATCGGTCTGAACTACACGTCAGGCACGACCGGCAACCCGAAAGGCGTGGTCGTACATCACCGCGGAGCCTATCTGAATGCGCTGGGCAATGTCGTTTCCTGGAACCTGCCGCGTCATCCGGTTTATCTGTGGACCTTACCGCTGTTTCATTGCAACGGTTGGTGCTTTCCTTGGACGATGGCGGCGGTGGCCGGTACCAATGTCTGCCTGCGCAAGGTGGATGCAGCGCTGATCTTCAATCTGATGCGTGAGCATCAGGTCACGCATTACTGCGGCGCACCGATTGTGCACAGTACGCTGATCAATGCACCGGGCGAGCTCAAGCAGGGCATCGACTGGCAGGTCAAGGCGATGGTTGCCGGTGCAGCGCCTCCGGCCTCGATGATCGAGGGTATGGAAAACATGGGCTGGGAGGTCACGCATGTGTACGGGCTGACCGAGGTCTACGGCCCGTCGGCAGTGTGCGCCAAGCATGAGAGCTGGTCACAGCTTTCGCTGGCCGATCGGGTCGAAAAAAATGCGCGCCAGGGTATGCGCTACCCGGTTGAGCAGGGCCTGACGGTGATGAACCCGGAGACCATGCAGGAAGTGCCGCGCGACGGCGAAACGATGGGCGAGGTGATGTTCCGCGGCAACGTGGTCATGAAGGGCTACCTTAAGAACCCGACGGCCACCGAGGAAGCCTTCCGTGATGGCTGGTTCCACACCGGCGATCTGGGCGTGATTCATCCGGACGGTTATGTGAAGCTGAAAGACCGCTCCAAGGACATCATCATCTCGGGTGGCGAGAACATCAGTTCGATCGAGGTCGAGGACGCGTTCTACAAGCATCCGGCGGTGCTGGCCTGTGCGGTGGTTGCACGACCCGATCCGAAGTGGGGCGAGACGCCGCTGGCCTTTGTCGAGGTGAAACCCGAGAGGCGACCGACGACGCCGGAAGCTGCGCAGGCACTGTCGCAGGAGCTTGTCCAGCATTGCCGCGAGTTGCTTGCGCACTTCAAGTGTCCCCGCGAGGTTCGCTTCGAGGAACTGCCCAAAACCAGCACCGGCAAGATCCAGAAACATGTGCTGCGCGACAAAGTGAAGTCGGCCAGTGCCATCTGAACGTGCTGCGCCTCGCTGTGAACGCGGAGCATGCCGGTGCGAGGACTGAGAGGGTGACGATGTCGTATTTTTTCAGGGGCCCGATCGCCGGGCTTGCTGCCACCTGTGCGGTCGCGATTGCCTTGGCGACGGGCGCTGCCAAAGTCCGGGCTGATGAGAGCTTCGGGCGTTGCCTGGCCGGGCTGCGTGATGATGCGATCGCCAAGGGGGTTTCGGCGCAGACCTTCACGCGGATCACGAAGAATCTGGAGCCCGACCTGTCGGTGCTGGAGCGGCTCGACTACCAGCCCGAGTTCAAGACGCCAATCTGGGATTATCTGGCTGCGCTGGTCGACGATGAGCGGATCGCCGAGGGCCGCGCGATGCTGGCGCGATGGCATGACACGCTGCTCGCCATCGAACGCGAATACGGGGTTGATCCTGCCACGGTGGTTGCGGTCTGGGGCGTTGAAAGCAACTTCGGCAAATCCTTCGGCACGCGGCCGCTGCTGACCTCCTTGGGCACCTTGTCCTGCTACGGTCGCCGGCAGGGGTTCTTTCGAGGCGAGTTCTTTACAACGATGCGTATCGTGCAGGACGGCCATGTCGCGCAGGAGCGGCTGCTCGGCTCATGGGCTGGGGCGTTCGGTCACACGCAGTTCATGCCCTCGACTTTCATGCGGATCGCGGTGGACTTTGACGGTGACGGAAAACGCGACATCGTCGACAGCATTCCCGACGCGCTCGCATCGACCGCCAATTACCTGAAGCGCTCAGGCTGGCGCACCGGCCAGACCTGGGGATATGAGGTCGCGCTGCCAAAGGGCTTTGATGAGTCCAGGGCTGGCCGTAAAAGTAAGCGCCCGCTATCGCAATGGACCAATTTAGGTCTACGCGCTTATCAAGACGACCGTCGGTCTGACAGCCCTCAAACGGCAGCCGGCACAATGGCGGGTCCGAACAGTGACGCAGGTGCGAATCGGTCTGGCGTCCCGGGAAGTGCCCGGCTTGCCGCTGATGCCAGAGCCCAGCAGATGGGCTCCGAGGAGCGGGCCGGCCTGATCCTGCCGGCCGGACCCACCGGACCGGCCTTCCTGGTGTTCCGCAATTTCGATGCGATCTATTCGTATAACGCAGCTGAAAGCTATGCGCTGGCCATTGCGCATCTGGCCGATCGCCTGCGTGGCAGCGGTGAGTTCATCGCTGCGTGGCCGACTGATGACATCGGCCTGTCGCGCGTCGGGCGCCGTGAGCTGCAGACGCTGCTGATCCTGCGCGGCCATGACATCGGCGAGGTCGACGGCATGATCGGATCGCGAACCCGCGAAGCGATCAAGGCTGAGGAGCAGCGGCTGGGCATGCCGCCGAGCGGTCGCGCGGGCAGCAGGATACTTCGGGCGCTGCGGGATCAGAAACCCTGATCAAAAGGGGTGCGGCGCACGACGCCAGCGTGTGGCTGGAAAGAAGACGTTGGCCGCCGGGTGCCGTGAGCGCCCGGCACGGGGCTCAGCCGCGTTTCGGCGGTGTCCAGCGAGTCCAGTGCACTGACCCTGCGGCCGCCAGGCCATAGGAGCTCATCGCAATGGCGACCAGCGCGAAATAATTCCAGGCCGGGGCCTGCTGCGATGCAAGCCAGATACCGCCGGCAAACGCCACGACCAGCCGCACGGTGCCGGCGATCACCAGGCCCAGCACCTTGCCGGCGCCCTGGGACGAGAAGTACAGCGTTGTGCCCAGCCCGAGCAGCGCAAACGCCGGACCGACGATGCGAAGATATTGACGCGCGTACTCAAGCACGCCTTCGTCGCTGGAATAAATCCCGGCCCACAGATCCGGAACAATCAGTACGACGAGCCCGGTCAGCCCGAGGACGGCAAATGAGACCAGCCCCGCGCTCCAGGCCACTTTACGGGCTCGCGCAACCTGGCCGGCTCCGATCGCCATGCCGATCATCGGCACCGAGGCTACGCCGATGCTGAAGGCAAACGGAGTCACCAGGTATTCGAGTCGCTGACCGATCGAATAGCCGGCCAGCGCAAGCACCCCGAGCGGTGCAATCAGGCTGGCAAAAATCTGCATCGTCAGCACGGTCTGGATCGGTGAAAGGCAGGCGATGGCCCCGACCTTCAGAATGTCTGAAAGCATGTTGCGGCGAATCGCAAAGCGATGCGGCCGCAGCCTGAGCCGGCCTTTGCCGGTCGCCAGGTACCAGGAAAAGAAGGCGACTCCGCAAGCGGTCGCGATGATGTGTCCGATGGCGATGCCAGGCATGCCCAGCGACGGGATCGGGCCAATCCCCAGCGACAGCACACCGCCCAGAACGATTTGCAGCACTGCGCTGCCAAAGATACCGATGGATGGCACGCGCATGTTGCCGGTGCCGCGAATCACCGATGCCATCGTGTTCGTCAGCCAGACCAGGACCGCACCGCTGAACAGGACGGACGAGTAGCCCACGGCCTGCTCGAGGATGTCGTCATGGCCGCCCAGGGCGCGGTAGAACGACGGGCCCAGTGCTACGAAGAAAAGTGAGTAGACAAGGCCGGCCACCAGACCGATCAGTAACGCGTGCATCGCCAGCGTATGGGCACGCTGCTGGTCTGAAGCGCCCAGGGCACGGGCAATCGCTGAGGACACCCCGCCACCCATCGCACCGGCCGACAT
>JAURMJ010000269.1 GCA_030830765.1 Quisquiliibacterium sp. | reverse complement strand
GAGGTTTCGATTCAGTTGCCGGTAGCTGACGATGGCCGAGCGGTGACGGTCCCGAACAGCGCGCTGATTCGTGTCGACGGCGCAAGCTACCTGTTTGTCGAGAGGCCGAAGGGCTTGCAGCCGCTGCGTGTGAGTCTGCTGTATGAGGGTCTTGAAGAGAGTCTCGTGGATGCGCGCTTGCCGGCCGGCACCCGGATCGCGGTCAGTGGCACGGCCGCTTTGAAGGCCGCGCTGCTCGCCCCGGGAGCTCAGTGATGCTTGCCCGAGTCATTGAGTTCTCGCTGCGTGCGCGTCTGCTGGTTGGCGTGCTCGCCGTCGCGCTGGCCGGGGCCGGACTGCTGGCGATGAGCGCTCTGCCGATCGACGCATTTCCGGATGTTTCGCCGGCGCAGGTGAAGATCATCATGAAGGCGCCAGGCATGACGCCTGAGGAGGTCGAGAGCAGGATTGCTGCGCCGATTGAGCTGGCGATGCTGGGGATTCCGAAGCAGCGTCTGCTGCGGTCGATGTCCAAGTACGCGATTGCCGACCTGACCATCGATTTTGAGGACGATACCGACATCTACTGGGCGCGGCAGCAGGTCAATGAGCGGTTGGCCAGCGTACTGACTGATCTGCCTGACGGGGTTGCGGGCGGCCTGGCGCCGATCACGACCCCGTTGGGCGAGATGTTCATGTTCACGATCGAGGGCGGCGATCTGGATCTGGCCCAGCGACGCAGCCTGCTCGACTGGGTGATCCGGCCTGCCTTGCGGACGATTCCCGGTGTTGCCGATGTCAATTCACTCGGCGGGTATGTGCGTGCCTTTGAGGTGATCCCGGACGAAGCAGCCTTGCAGGCGCGAGGCCTTGGTATCGAGACCTTGCGCAACGCGCTGTCGCGCAACAACCGCAACGATGGTGCCGGCCGCATCCGTGATGGCGAAGAGACTTTGCTGGTACGCACGGAGGGCAGTGTGCGGACACTGGAGGATGCGCGTGCGATCGTGATCGCAATGCGCGGCAATGTACCGGTGCGGCTTGCCGATGTGGCACAGGTCAAGATCGGCAGCCTGACTCGCTACGGCGCGGTCACGCGCGACGGCAAGTCCGAGGCGGTACAGGGCCTTGTACTCGGCTTGCGGGGTGCCAATGCCCGGCTGGTGGTCGATGCCGTGCGCGAGCGCCTGGAGCAACTGCAGCCCACGCTGCCGCCGGGAGTACGGACCGAGGTCTTCTATGACCGCGGTGCACTGGTCTCGCGGGCGATCGGCACCGTCGGCAAGGCGCTGCTTGAAGCCGTTGTACTGGTCTTGGTGCTGCTGCTGGCTTTCCTGGGAAGTCTGCGGGCGGCCCTGGTCGTGGCAACTGTCTTGCCGATGTCCATCCTGGTCTCGTTCGTTTTGATGAAGCATTTCGGCATGTCGGCCAATCTGATGAGTCTGGGCGGACTGGCGATCGCCATCGGCATTCTGGTCGATTCAGCAGTTGTTGTTGTCGAGAACGTTGCGGCCCGCCTCGCGCATCACAAGCGTGGCGGACATCATCAGCGGATCAGCGTGATCTACGGGGCGGTGTCTGAAGTGGCGGTGCCGGTCACCTCCGGCATCGTGATCATCATGATTGTCTTCCTTCCGCTGATGAGTCTGCAGGGCCTGGAAGGCAAGTTGTTCGGCCCGGTGGCGATGTCGATCGTGTTTGCGCTGTCGGCTTCGCTGGTGATGTCGATGACGCTGGTACCGGTACTCGCCGCACTGCTGCTGCGCGAAGACGCGCACCGTGATCCCTGGTTGGTACGCATGCTCGATCGGATCTATACGGCACTGCTGCGTCGCGCGCTGGCACACCCAGCGGTTGTCGTCGGTGTCGCGCTGATCTCGCTGGTGCTGGCCTCACTTGCATTCGTCAATGTCGGAAAAACCTTCATGCCGACGCTTGATGAGGGCGACGTGATCATGCAGCTTGAGAAGCTGCCGTCAATCAGTCTGGATGCTTCGGTTGATGGGAACCTGCGCATCGAGCGGGAAATTCTGAGGGCCGTGCCTGAGGTCATCAGCATCGTGGCCCGCACAGGCGCCGATGAGCTCGGTCTGGACCCGATGGGCCTGAATCAGACCGATAGCTTCATGGTACTGGCGCCCCGCGAGACCTGGCGCAATCCGGACAAGGACTGGCTGGTCGAGCAGATCCGGACGGTGATGGCCAAGTTTCCGGGCGTCGGATTCTCGTTTACGCAGCCGATCGAGATGCGGGTTTCCGAGATGCTGACCGGCGTTCGCGGCGACCTTGCCGTCAAAATCTTTGGGCCTGATTTGCCGACATTGAACGCGTTGGCGCGCCAGATCGAAGCGGCGCTGAAGACTGTGCCTGGGGGTCAGGATGTTTTTACGCTGACCAATGAGGGTGTGCAGTACCTGCGCATTGAGATAGACCGATTTGCCGCTGGACGATACGGGCTCGGTGTTGACGAAGTGGCCGGCCTGCTCAAGGCTCGCCTCGAGGGCGTCGTGACTGGAGTGGTGCCTGAGACCGGCATGCGCACACCGTTGCTGTTGCGCGGTGCTCAGTCGCTGCGCGAGTCGCCGCAGCGCTTTCGCGATCTGCGCATCGGGCTGCCTGATGGCAGCATGATTGCGCTGACCGAGTTGGCGCGCATTGAGCAGGTCGATGGACCGGTCAAGATCGATCGCGAGAATGCGTCACGGTATGCGGTCGTTCAGGCCAATGTCAGCGGCCGGGATCTGGTCGGTTTTGTCGATCAGGCGCGCGAGGAGGTGTCGCGGGCCGTCAAATTGCCGGCTGGCTATCGGCTGGTCTGGGGTGGTCAGTTCGAGAATCAGCAGCGTGCAGCCAATCGCCTGATGCTGGTGGTCCCGGTCGCACTGGCGCTGATCTTTGTCCTGCTGTTCGCAACCTTCG
>JAURMJ010000268.1 GCA_030830765.1 Quisquiliibacterium sp. | reverse complement strand
CCGACCTGACGCTGTACACCCACCCCCAGTCCCGTGGTCGCATTGCTCACTGGATGATGGAAGAACTGGGTGAGTCCTACGAGACCGTCTGGCTAGACTACGGCACCTCCATGAAGGCGCCTGACTACCTGGCGGTCAACCCGATGGGCAAGGTGCCGGCCCTGCGCCATGGTGCGGTGGTGGTCACCGAATCGGCTGCCATATGCGCCTACGTGGCCGATGCCTTCCCCCACCATAGGCTGCTGCCGCAGACGGCGGCCGAACGTGCGGCCTACTTCCGCTGGCTGTTTTTCGCGGCTGGCCCGCTTGAGCAAGCCGTGGTGGCCAGGACGCTGGGTTGGTCGGTGCCGGCTGGGCGTGGCGCCATGGTTGGCTTCGGTAGTTACGCTGACACGCTCGACGCACTGGAATCGGGCCTGCGCGAAGGGCCGTTCGTTTGCGGCGACCGCTTCACGGCGGCCGATGTCTACGTGGGCTCCAGCGTAGCCTGGGGGCTGCTGTTTGGCACCCTGGAAAAGCGGCCGGTGTTCGAGGCCTATGCCGCGCGGCTGGCAGCACGGCCAGCGTATGTCCGCTCAGTCCATCTCAACGAACTGCGGTTGCAGACGGGGGGCGCAGTGGCCTGATCGGCAAGTGCGTGCCCGACCGGGCCGTACATGGGCCGCGGGCATCAAAATTTGGGGCAGATATGATCACCGACATCGAAGACTACTTCACTAAGGGTTGCGGACGCTGCGAGCGATTCGCCACCGCCGACTGCTCGACGCGCCAGTGGGCTGAAGGCCTTCGAGAAGTCCGCGCCCTGTGCCTTGACCTGGGGCTGGTCGAAACGGTCAAGTGGGGACACCCGTGTTACGTGCACGCCGGCCGCAACATAGCGGTATTGGGTGCGTTTCGCCGCGATATGCGTCTGAGCTTCTTCAACGCTGCGTTGCTGACCGACCCGCGAGGCGTGCTTGAACGACAGGGCCCGAACACACGCCACCCCGACATGATCCGGTTCACAGATGTGGCGAGCATCGGGGCCCTGGCGCCCGTGTTGCGGTCCTACCTCATGGAAGCGATGGGTTACGCCGCAGGCGGCATCCGGCCACCTAGGGAGGCGCGCGAGCTCGATCTCCCGCAGGAACTTGTCGAGGCCATGGAAGCTGACGTTGAACTCGCCGAGGCCTTCCAAGCGTTGACGCCGTGTCGCCAGCGTAGCCATGTCATTCATCTAGCGTCGGCCAAGTCGTCCGAAACGCGGGTGCGCCGAATCATGGCAATGCGCGGTCCCATCTTGGCGGGCAAGGGCGCACAGGAGCGTTGAGCCCGCGTCCAGACCGTCAGGGTGCAGGCAGGCTGTGCCGACAGCTTACCAACGGGGCAATGCACAGGGCAATGGCTTCGTGCTTGAAGGAAGCGCCGACCGGCAACATGACAGCGCGCTTGCCCACGACGCCAATTCGCAGGGGAACTTCATGCGGAATCGTGCCACGAGCCCGGTGCTCAGGCGGTCGGTACGGGGTTGTGCCCGAAGCGTTGGCGGCGCTCGCGCTCGGCCGTGTGTAGTATGTCGGAGTTGATGGTGCTGATCGTAACTTGCCGTTCGCGGGTTACCGCTCCTGGCCGAAAGCAGCCCGTACCCTGCCGAGAAAATGCTAGCCGATCGCTAGGTGAGTTCAGTCGCGCGCCTTCAGCGGTGGCGCACCGTCGGCGATGGACCGCCGTTCTTGAAGATCGTGGGGAAGGTTCTGTACCGGCTCAAGGACATTGAGGCCTACGAGGGAGCCAGCCTGGTACGGAAGGTGTTCTGAGTGTTCACCCTGGGAGGCCCCGAACGGCTAGGAAATTGTTCGAACGATTTGGAATTTTCGAACTGATCGTGGCGGGGAGACTACAGCTGCACTAACTTGCTAAGGTCAAAATAAATCAAGTTCTGGTGAGGTCGAGGATTCAAACTTTCTGTAAGAGTTTTACAGAAATTGCTGCGCGTGGCGCCACACGCTACAATTAGTACATGATCCGAAGTTTCAGGCACAAGGGCGTTGAGCGCTTCTTCAAATCCGGTTCGCTTGCCGGGATCCAAGCTGCTCATGCCCCGCGCCTGGCTCGGCAACTATCAGCACTAGATGCCGCATCGCGGCCAGAAGACATGAACAGACCCGGCTGGGACTGGCACCCCCTGAAGGGCAGCCTTTCTGGTCACTGCTCAGTAAGCGTTAACGGCAACTGGCGTCTGACTTTTACGTTTGAAAACGGCGATGCCGTGCTGGTCGACTACCAAGACTACCACTGAGGTGATTATGAGTTCGATGTTTAACCCCCCCCATCCTGGCCTCACCCTCAGGGACGACATCCTGCCTGCGCTGAACCTGCAGGTTGGCGAAGCTGCCGCCCAGTTGGGAGTCGACCGCACGACGCTGTCCAAAGTACTCAATGGAAGAGCAGCGATCAGTCCCGCGATGGCACTGCGCATTGAGCGTTGGCTTGGCAGAAATCACGGTGGGGCCGCTGAGGTATGGCTAGCGCAGCAAACCGCTTTTGACTTGTGGCAGGCTCGCCAAGCAACGAAGGCTTCAAAAGCCTTATCCCGGGTTAAGGCTCTCAAGCTGCAATCTGTTTGATCAGTTTTTGCGTAACTTTAAGTACGGTTCGAATCCTGTGGCGGAGAGGGAGGGATTCGAACCCTCGATACGGTATAACCGTATACCGGATTTCGAGTCCGGCGCATTCGACCACTCTGCCACCTCTCCACATGGTCTAATTGTGAAGTTTAGCATTTGTGAGATTTACGACCGTGACGATAGCCCATGAAGTTGCCCGCCGCCGGACCTTTGCGATCATCTCGCACCCTGATGCGGGAAAGACCACGCTGACAGAAAAACTCTTGCTGTTTGCAGGTGCCATTCAAATTGCCGGCTCGGTGAAAGCCAGAAAAGCGACCCGACATGCCACCTCCGATTGGATGGAGAT
>JAURMJ010000267.1 GCA_030830765.1 Quisquiliibacterium sp. | reverse complement strand
TGCGCGAGTCGATGCATTCCCCCGGAAGACTCAGATCGCTGGCGATGGCCAGCATCGTCGAATCCTGTAACTGCCGCGTAAGGGCCTCAAGCAGTGACTGATTGCGATAGGGCGTCTCGATCAGCAACTGCGTTTCATCTTCACGGGCTGAGCGCTGCTCAAGCTCCCGAATGCGCTGTGTGCGTTCGTCCTCGGGCACTGGGATATAGCCAGCAAAGGCAAATCGCTGCCCATTCATCCCGCTGGCCATCAGGGCGAGCAGAATCGAGCTTGGGCCGATCAGTGGCGCAACACGAAGGTGCTCGCGGTGAGCCAGTTCAACCAGCAGGGCACCGGGGTCCGCCACCGCGGGGCAGCCAGCCTCCGAGAGCAGAGCGGCATCGCGTCCAGCGCGTAATGGCGCGAGCAGGGCGGGAATCTGATCCGGCGCGGTGCGCAGATTCAGCTCCCGGATTTCAATCGCCTGAAGTGGGTTGAGCAGACCGAGCTTACCGAGTACTGCCCGCGCACTGCGGGCATTTTCGGCAATCACGTAGTCAATTCGATGAATGGCCTGTACGGTGCTGGGCGGGAGGACCCGCAAGGGATCGTCGCCGATACCTAGCGGTGTCGGGACAAGAAAAAGCGTCCCGGACTCACGCGAGGCAGGTTCTGCCGGCATTTTCGGCTGGTCGACCACCGAGGCAATTTCCGGAGTATTCACAGCACTGAGTGCCCGCATTCCTGGAGCATCGATGTGACTGCGATCAAGGGCAGTCCGATCAGGGCGGTCTGATCCGGGCTCTCGATCGCAGCGATCAATGCAATGCCCAGCCCTTCGCACTTGGCGGCACCGGCGCAGTCATAGGCGGGCTCACGGGCGAGATACGCTTCGATCATGGGCTCGGTCAGGCTTCTGAATCGTACGACGGTCGGGACCAGTTGGACCAGTTCAATCTTCTGCTCCGAGCAGATCACCGCGACGGCGGTATTGAACGTGACGCTGCGTCCCGAGGCGGCCAGCAGCTGAGCCCGTGCATTCTCATGATTGCCGGGCTTTCCGATCGAGGTGACCCCATCCAGGCTGGCAGTCTGATCCGACCCGATCACGATGGCCGCAGGATGCAGGCGAGCAACGGCCCGGGCTTTTTCGAGAGCCAACCGCTTGGCTGTCTGAGCCGGCGTTTCACCCGCCTGAACGTGTTCGTCAACCTGCGGAGCAATGATTTCGAACTGCGGAGCAATCCGTGCGAGTAGTTCGCGCCGATAGCGGGAGGTGGAGGCCAGAATCAGGGAGGGCATGAAAATTTGCCTGTTTAATTTCAGCGAATCGACTGCGAAACCGGTTCGCGAGCTACTCGGTTGCCTGCAGCAAAGAGCAGAGGTCTCTGCGATTGCGGTGGATATCCGGCAAGTCTGAGTTGAATCTGTGCATCAACGTATGCATGGATCGTTATCATACCGACATGGATCTGAGGGTTGCCTGTGGGTAAGCACTGCACAGTGACAGCTTGGATGACGCTCTCGCGGGTTGCGGCATATGAAGGAAACAGCGTGAAAAAGCAGAACGATCGCCCTTGGATCGATACCAACGACTTTTCCAGGCGCGGGGCGGAGCTGACCGGGGGCGCTTTGCTCAGCCGGCTTCCCCGGCTGCTCGACTATTTGACCGACGACGAGGGTGAACTGCGATGGCAGCTTGCCGGGGAAAAGCATATGCGGGCTGATGGTGGGGCCGATTTGTTCCTGCGTCTGGAGCTGAACGGTGAAGTGTCGGTTCCTTGCACGCGCTGCCTGCAACCGGTGAAAGCGCGTCTCGGCGAAAACCGCCTGTTCAAGCTGGCGGTTACTGAATCCCAGGCCGAGCGAGAGGATCGTGACGCGGATGATTACGACGTCCTGGTTACCTCAGACCGGTTCGACGTGCTTGATTTGATCGAAGATGAGGCCATCATGGCCTTGCCGATTGCCCCCCGGCACCAGGACTGCGAACTCCCTGCCGATGGGCTTTCCCCTGTGAATGGAGCGTCCGCCGACGTGTCCGAGCCGCGGGAAAATCCGTTTGCGGTGCTGTCCAGACTGAAGCGTCCGGATGGTGATGATGCCGCATGAGCAAAATGGTCCAATTCCTTGATATAATTTCAGATTCGCTTATTTTCCGGAATCACTGAAATGGCTGTCCAGCAGAACAAGAAGTCGCCCTCCAAGCGTGGCATGCACCGTGCACACGACTTCCTTACCAACCCGCCTACTGCTGTCGAATCGACCACTGGAGAAATCCACCTGCGTCACCACGTAAGCCCGAACGGCTTTTATCGTGGTAAGAAGGTCGTAAAAACCAAGAACGACGAGTAATTCGTCGCTTCCGGTAACGGGCTCTCATGGGCGTCCGGATTGCGATCGATTGCATGGGAGGTGATCACGGCCTGTCGGTGACCATTCCGGCGGCTCTTGGTTTCCTTCGCAATGTTCCGGACGCGTCTTTGCTGCTGGTCGGGCAAGAAGACTCAATATTGTCTGCGCTTGGCGCCGCTGCAAAGCAGTTCGGCGACAGGATCGAGGTGCGCGCAGCGAGTCAGGTCGT
>JAURMJ010000266.1 GCA_030830765.1 Quisquiliibacterium sp. | reverse complement strand
CTCAATTACACCGTGCCGGTCGACGACTGAACCGCAACAGCTGGTCAGCCGAAGACATGCAGTCTGATCAGTGCCTGGAACTTGCGTGCGCCTGGCTGATGAAGCTGCCGCCATTTTGCAGCCGTCCCCGCAGCTGCTCGGTAGCGACCTGATAGTAGGCAATTGCCTCTTCAGTCAATCCGGCTGCACGCGGATCGTTGTTCGGGATCATCTTGCCGGTCTGCGCATCGGCAAGCTGCACCCGCTGCTTGGGTGAAAGCGACACCATGACGCCATCCTGCATATATCCAACTGTCAGGTAATTCGCCATCAGCGCCCGCTGGTGGCGCACGCCGTCGTCGCCAAGCAGGTCATGCCCGAAGAAATGCGAGGTGTAGCCGATATTCAGCATCCCAAGCAGGGTCGGCGCAACGTCGATCTGGGAACCCACCAAGTCAACTCGCCCGGGCTGCACGATGCCTGGCGCATAGACAATCATCGGAATTCGGAAATTCTCGGGCGGCAGATCGGTCCGACCCCGGCCGTTGGACGTGTGGTCTGCGACGAAGACAAAAACCGTGTTGTGGAACCAGGCATAGGTTGAAGCTTCGCGCACGAGTTGACCAATCGCCCAGTCGGAGTACTTGACGGCTGCATCGCGCCCGGACCCGGACCTCAGGTCAATCCGACCGTCAGGGAAGGTAAACGGCCGATGGTTCGAGGTCGTCATGACATGCGCAAAAACCTTGCGACCGGACGCGACTCGCTTGTCGATTTCACGAACGCTCAGCTTGAACAGGTCTTCGTCCGCGACACCCCAGATCGTCTCATGGGAAATCGCCTCTGAGGGAATCGCACTGCGGTCGATCACGGTATAGCCGTTGCCGCCGAAGAAATCCTGCATGTTGTCGAACTGACTGTAGCCACCATAAATGTAGAGTGGCTCATAACCTGCGCCGGCCAATACGCCCCCCAGGGTCTGAAAACCCTTGTTGTTCTTGCGCATCGGAACCGCATGCCCCGGCGTCGGTGGAATGGACAAGGTCAGGGCCTCAAGCCCGCGCACGGTCCGCAGCCCGGTTGCATACAGTTGATTGAACACCAGCCCTTCCCGTCCAAGCCGGTCAAGATTGGGCGTCAGCCCGGGGCGACCGCCGAAGGACTCGACATAGTCGGCGCCAAGGCTTTCCATCGAAACCAGCACCACATTGTGCTCGCGACGGGCCCCCTTCGGCTGGATGCGGCGCAAGACCGGATCCTTGAGATCGGCAACCGGGGTGATCGCATCAGCAACTAGTTCACGACGCAGAATCTGCTGAGCCTGCGGCAGAGGAAGATTACGGTAAAAGACGCGGTAATCGAGATCGTTGCTGCGAAATGCTCGCATGAAGTCGTAATAACCATTCCCTGCGAGCTCGCGCGCGGACGGTGTTGCGAGCTGCTCCCGGAATTGATCTCCGACCGCCATGAAAGACAGAACCGGCAGACACAACAGACCCAGTGAGACCAGACTGCGTCGCCGCCATCCGCCACCGTATGCGCCGGCATGGCGCCAGAAGCGCGGCACAACCAACCAGGCCAGGACAGCCGCCGACAGACCGACGCCGGTCAGCATCAAGCCCAGCGGATACGATTGACGGATGTTGCCGACAACTTCGCGGGTGTAGATGAGGTAATCGACGGCGATGAAGTTGAATCGGGATGAAAACTCGTTCCAGAACACGCCTTCCGACGCGGCAGTGAAGGCCATCGCGATCAGCACGGCAGTCAGCAGTGCAGTCGACAGCACGCCGTGAACCAGACGCCCGAGCTTCCCTGTGGGAACCGCCCAGGCGAGCAGCACAAAAGGAATCAGTAGCCAGCTCAGCGCTGCAAGATCGTAAATTACGCCAAAGCCGAAGATCCCCAGCAGCCGTCCCGGTGCAAGATTGCCCAGTTCCCCATCGAACGCAAGTAACCCCGCACGAACGAGCGCGTTGACCGCCAGAAACACCAGGCCCAACAGCAGCAAGGACCGGTAACGCTCCGGAATGACACGCGTGATCACCGCACCATCGAAACGGCCGCTTGAAACGGACAACGCAGTACCTTCGTCAACTTGCTTCACTCACTGATTCCTCATATCTGCTTTTGGGCCGCTGCAACGGCGCCGGCGGAGCTCCGTGCTGAACACAGCTGGACTACGGAATTGATTTGCCGGAATGCTTGCTGCATCGCACAAATGGAGTTTACCGGTCAAAGGCTACAAATGCCTTTCAATGATTTCATGCGTTGAACCTGACAGCAGCCCCGAGCACCAGACCCAGACCTTGGCTACAGAAGCGATGCACCATCCTTGTGCATTCCGCCCAACTTTGACTCATTTTCCTGCGCCACCGAGGTGCACCCCCAAAATCAATCTCGCCATCAAAGCACAGAAAACCCCACAGGAAGCCCATTACGGCGCATAACGCCCCAAATTGGCACGAATCGTGCTGCAGAAAGTGAATCTTCTCAGAGGCAACGTAATGAACGAATTGAAAAATGGCGCCGACGTCCTGTTTGTCCTGCTCGGCGCAATCATGGTGCTGGCGATGCATTCCGGGTTTGCATTTCTGGAGCTGGGCACGGTCCGCTACAAAAACCAGGTCAATGCGCTGGTCAAAATTCTGGTCGATTTCGCTGTTTCCACCATCGCATATTTCTTCATCGGATACCTGATCGCCTACGGCACCGGCTTTCTGGGCAGTGCCGAATCCTTGATGGAGCGCAGCGGTTACGAGTTGGTCAAGTTCTTCTTCCTGCTGACCTTCGCTGCGGCAATTCCTGCCATCGTGTCCGGAGGCATCGCTGAGCGTGCCCGCTTCGGCCCGCAAATCTGCGCAACTTTCCTGCTGGTCGCGCTGGTCTATCCGCTGTTCGAGGGAATCGCCTGGAACAATCGCTT
>JAURMJ010000265.1 GCA_030830765.1 Quisquiliibacterium sp. | reverse complement strand
CGATCACATCCGCAATCTGGTCGATCTCGCCGCCCTCACGGGTCGGCCAGTGACGCCATTGATGGCCGTAGACCGGCCCAAGTTCACCCTGCTCGTCGGCCCATTCATCCCAGATGGTGACGCCGTTCTCCCGCAGGTAGGCGACATTGGTCGACCCCTGCACGAACCAGAGCAGTTCATGGATGATTGATCGCAGGTGCAGCTTCTTCGTGGTGACCAGTGGGAAACCCTCGGCCAGATCGAATCGCATCTGCCAGCCGAACACTGAGCGCGTGCCGGTGCCGGTTCGATCGTCCTTCTGGGCGCCGCGCTCGAGCACATGGCGCATCATTTCAAGGTATTGGCGCATCGTCGGATCTTTCTGGTTTGAGATTGTCAGCGTGGCGGCTGGCCCAGAGTTCTGGCCGGTCTCACCGGACGGACTGCGTTGGGAGTTGTGGTGCGCGCAGGGGGGGTACTGCGCGGCGCCAAGGCACGGGGTGGCGGCGCAGGCTTGTAAGTAGAAGGGGGCTGGTTCGGACCGCTGCTCAGCACGGCCAGCGAGGAGGTCTGTGGCGAGGCCACTTCAAATTCCGACGACCCGTTGCGAATCACGATGGCATCGCTGCGCACCTCGTGGAGCCGTTGACCCGGTCTGAGTGCTTCGCCCACTGCGTAGGCGCGAGCCGGTGCATCGCTGATCGACAGGATAGCGCTGCCGCGCTCGCCGGCTGCAACGATGCCCAGCACCTTGATGTTCTGCGATTGGGCCGGCGGGGCGAGGGCCAGGTTCGAGCCGAACAGCAAGGCGGCCTGCTGCAGCTCGGGCAAGGCCTTGGTGTCGAGCGCGATCGGCGGGGGGGCAATCGGTGCGCGGGGGGCAAACAGTGCGAGCCCCCAATAAGCGCCAACGCTGCCGATCAGTGCGCCGAGCAGAATGCTGACCATCCAGGCGGACAGGCCAATCGATCCGAATGTCGTGAGTGAGCGGATGCGCATGCGTGTCAGGTTTCTGGAGTTGGCAAGAAGGCGTTCACGAGGCCTGCCACAAGTGACTTGACTCGATTGAGCCGCCAGGCTTTTGGACAGGCCGCGACATGTATCATAACGCGCCTACGCCCTTATGCCGTTAGGATGCACGTTGCGCAGCTTTGTGACGCTTCCCTGATAGGAAATCGAACCCATGCACCCCTGGCAGCTCAGCCCCGAATCAGCAGCAAAGTCCCGCCGTCTCAGCAAGGGTTTCACGCTGATCGAACTGATGGTCGTGATCGTGATTCTCGGCGTGCTGGCCGCGCTCGTTGTCCCCAAGGTGATGGACCGTCCTGATGAGGCGCGCGTCATCGCGGCCCGGCAGGACATCGCCGCGATCATGCAGGCGCTGAAGTTGTATCGCCTTGATAACCAGCGCTACCCGAGTACCGAACAAGGCCTGCAGGCGCTGGTCACCCGTCCTACGGCCGGGCCGACGGCCAACAACTGGAAGTCCTACCTGGACAAGATGCCGGTTGACCCTTGGGGTAAGCCTTATCAGTACCTGAACCCTGGAATCAAAGGGGAAATCGATGTTTTCAGCCTTGGCGCCGACGGGCAGCCAGGCGGTTCCGGCGTCGATTCGGACATCGGCTCCTGGGGTCTGTAACCCGGATTCCCTCCATGTGCTGCCTCATCGTCCGCTTCGCGGCCGCGCTGCAGCTCTGTTGCAGATGAGGCTGATGCGCAGGCAGCCCTCTGGCCGGATCTGCCCAGCGCGGCGGACGCATCATCGGCGCTCTTCCGGTTTCACGCTGATCGAATTGCTGGTGGCCATGGTGATCGCTGCGGTTGCGGTCTCGATGCTGGCGGTCAATGGCCTGCCTGGCGCGCAGCGCGGGCTTCGCTTTGAGGCCGAGCGGCTGGCACAACTGCTGTCGCTGGCGCAGGAGGAGTCTCAGGTTCGGGGTCGCCCAATCCGCCTGCAAGCTGATGATGCCGGTTACCGTTTCCTGATTCTGCGCGACCGACAGTGGGTGCCGTTGATTGATGATGAGGACCTTCGTGCACGTCCCTGGGACGAATCGACTGCAGTCAATTTGCAGCGTTCCGATGGCTTGAACCAGGTTGAGTTTGGCCGCGATGTGGTCAGCGCACCTTTCGTGATCGGCCTGGCCCGCGGTGAGGCGCAGGTGCAGATCCGCGCTAATGGACTGGGTGTCTTCGATGTGCAGTAGCGCGCAGGCAAGCCGCTCGGGCAGGATCGGCGCGCATGTTGCGACGGCAGCTCGCTGCGGTCCGCACGACTGCAAACTGCAACGGAACGGTCTGACAGGCTCTGATCCGAAACAGGCCATGGGGTGCCAGAGTGGGCTGTCAGCGATGTCCGGGTTCACGCTGATCGAGGTTCTGGTGGCCCTGACCATTGTGGCGGTTGCGCTGATGGCTTCGTTGCGGGCGGTCGGTGCGCTGACGCAGGGCAGCTCTGAACTGCAGACCCGCACCTTGGCGCAGTGGAGCGCTGAAAACCGTCTGGCTCTGATCCGTGTACAGGCCGAGTTCCCGGCGGTCGGGCGTCGTCGCTACGACTGCTCCCAGGGAAGGCTGGTGCTGATCTGCCAGGAGGACGTCTACGCGACGCCGAATACCTCGTTTCGCCGGGTCGAGATGTCCGTGTACGACGGTAATGAGGGGCCGCGGGTGGCCAGGCTGGTTGGTTTTGCGACGAATCTTCCATGACACAGCGGCGCCCAGACGGATTTACGCTGATTGAGCTGCTGATCGCGATCGCACTGATGGCGATTTTTTCAGTGCTGGGCTGGCGTGGGCTCGATTCGGTGCTCAGTTCGCGCGAGCGGATCGTGCAGGTTTCGGACAACCTTCGAGCCTTGTCGGTGACCTTCACTCAGATGCAGGAGGATCTGCGTCGAGCCTGGCCGGTCAGGCTGCTGAATCCACCCGTGCCCGCGCTTGGTTTTATCGCGACACAGAACGGCTCTGATCCTGTCCTGATGCTGCTGCGCGAATCATTGCCGGCGTCCGGAGTGCCCCAGATTCAGCAGGTCGTTTATCGCTTGCGTGCCGGCGTCCTGGAACGCGGTTTTGCCCCCTGGGTGCAGGCTGCCGCGTTATCCGCTGGTGCTGATGCAGCTGCGAGTACGCGATTGACTCTGGATGACGCGACCCTGCAGCGAATGACCTGGCAACCCGTGCTGAACGGGGTCCGCGGTTTGCAGTTACGCGCCTGGGTCCCCGGACAGGGTTGGCTGCCGGCGGCGGCCTTGCTTGAACCTTTACCGGAACAGATCGATCAGGGGGCCTCTCAGGCCAATCAGACGAGCACCGCCGTGCAGGCCATTCCGACCGGACTGGAGATCGCTCTGGAGCGCGAAAGCGGCGGGCAGATCGTGCGCGTCCTGACGGTCAAGGACTGAGGACGATGAGATCGCGTCTGCTCGCCCCCTCGAACCGCAGCACCCGCTTGCCGCAGCGGCGCATTCGGGGCGCCGCTGTTGTGACGGCGTTGCTGATTGTGATGCTGGCAACGACGGTGGTCAGCACGCTGTTCGTGCGCGAAAACACGATGATCCGCTCGGTTGAGAACCGCCAGTCGCTTGCCCAGAGCCATTGGATCGAACGGGCAGCACTCGACTGGGCCAAGGTGATTCTTCGGGCCGATGCCCGTTCAGGAGTGACCGATCATCTGGGCGAGCCCTGGGCCGTGCCGGTAGCCGATACGCAACTCGATGAGACTGTCACGCCCGGCGCAAAGATCGGGGATGGCACCCGTTCGGCAATGCTGGCTGGTCAGATGACCGATGCGCAGTCACGCCTGAACCTGACGGGCCTTGTGCAGGCCGGCCAGACTTTGCAGCCGCAGCTCGATGCACTGCGCCGGCTGTTCGAGTTGCTGGGGATTGCGCCGGCGCTTGCTGACAGCGTGGCAAGCCGGGTTCGGTCTGGACAGCGATTGCGGGTTGACGGCGTGCTGCAGCCAGCCGCGCTACCGCCGCTGCTGCGGCTGGCCGATCTGGCAAGCTTGCCCGGCTTTGATCCGTTGATGGTCGAACGGCTTGAGCCATTTGCGATTGTGCTGCCGCGAGCAACCCCCGTTAACGTCAATACAGCGCCGGCTGAAGTGATGGCCGCGATGATTCCCGATCTTGGGCTCTCCGGGGCGCGGCGTTTCGTGGCTCAGCGCGAGCGCACTTTCTTCCGTAATCTGGGCGATGCTTCGGCCTTACTCAATGACCAGCCCGTGCTGTCGCCAACGCAGATGGGCGTCGCTTCCAATTTTTTCCTGGTGCGTGGGATGGTACGCTTTGGTCGCGTCGAATCGCTGAGCGAAACCTTGCTTGAGCGCAGCCCCGACCGGGTCGAGATCATATGGCAACAACGTTACTGAGACGCTCGAGTGCAGTCTGGATTCCGCCGCGATCGGTCGGCGAGCGCGCGCTCGTTTCCGAGCCGTCGCTGGTCGTGGTTGCCGGATCGCTCGATGCCGGGGCGGGGGCGCGCAGTTCGCGCACCAGCCTGGAGGCGTTGCCCTCGATGAAGTCCGCCGTGCTGGTCTTCGATGCCCGCGACGTCACGCTGCTGCCGGTTCGGATGCCCGCACTGTCGGGTGCTCGTCTTTACAAGGCATTGCCCAACCTGCTCGAAGATTCGCTGCTTCAGGATGCCGCCAGCTGTGCTTTTGCGCTGGGGCCGACTTTGCCTGACGGCCAGCGTCTGGTTGCCGTCATCGACCGTGGCTGGCTGGAGTTTGTCATCGGCGCTTTCGAGCGGCGGGGCATCAAGGTTTCGGCGGCCTGGCCGGCGCAGCTGGTGCTGCCACAGGCCTCTGATCAATGGACGGTCGCCTGCGTGCAGGATGGTCTGACGATGCGGACCGGTGAATTCGAGGGGCTTGGCTGGTCGGCTGGCTCCAGTCGGGAGGGCCGGGTCGAAGCCTTGTGTGCCGCGATTGGGTCGGCCGCTCTGACGGCAGCTTTGCCGCGGCAGATCACATTCAGCATCGAGGATGCAAGCTGGGCTTCAAGTGTCGATGCTGCCGTGGCCAGGCTTGGAATCACCGCGAATCAGATCGGTTTGTCGGCTGTGCAACCGGCTGCGGTCGATCTTTTGCAGGCACGGCGCGGCAGTGCGAGTAGCCGATGGCTTGCCTCGATCGACTGGCGCGCCTGGCGCCTGCCGGCAGGCCTTGCGCTTGGCTGTGTCTTTTTCTGGCTGTTGGGCCTGAACCTGCATTGGGCGCAACTGTCGCGCGAGCGCGCGGAGCTTCGCGCTAACCTGGAGAGCCAGTTTCGCAAGGCCTTTCCGCGGGCGCAGGTGGTCGTCGATCCCTTGCTGCAGATGCAACGACAGGTGGCCCAGATGCGGTTGAACACCGGGAGCAGCGGGTCCGATGATTTTTTGCCGATGCTGGCCAGGCTGTCGTTAGCGCTGGGGCCTCGCGCCAATGACGCATTGACCTCGCTCGAATTCCGGGCGGGCTTGCTGCGTGCCCGGTTCCGTGCCGATTTCTTTCCCACTGCCGAGTCTCGTACCAAGCTGCAGGCAGCACTGGTGCAGCGCGGCCTGCAGGTGAAATTCGAGGGGGAGGACCAGACATTGGCTGTCATCGGACCGGGCTCATGATCGAGAAACTACTCCAGTCCTGGCGCGCGATGGCGCTTCGCGAGCGGCGCATGGTGACTGCCGCAGCGCTGAGCGTGCTGTTCGCGGTGGTCTACCTGCTGATGTTTGATCCGGCCTGGAAGGGCGTTGCCAAACTCGACCAGGAGTTGCCGCAGTTGCGGGCCCAGGTAGCGCAGATGGGCGCCCTGGCCAGTGAGGCGCGGCGGCTCGGGACGGTGCCCAAGGCCATCGAATCGACCGAGGTCCTGCAGCAGGCCTTGCAGGCATCGGTTCAGGCAGCGGGCCTGGGCAACGCTCTGTCGGAGCTCAAACTCAGCGGCGACTTGTTCGACCTGAGTTTCTCGGCTGTGCCGCACACGGCCTGGCTCACCTGGCTGGACACCACGCTGCGCGAGACCCGTCTGCGGGTTGCGGATCTTTCGATCACTCGCCAGCAGGTTGCCGGCGTGATTGATGTCCGTCTGGTGCTCGAAGCGCCGAAGCGGGGAGAGCGCTGATGCGCGGCCTTCAACTGGTTGCCATGATTGTTGTGATGCTGCTGTCGGCGCTCGGCTCCGCGCTGGTCTTCGCCCCGGCCTCATTCATCGATCTTGCGCTCAATCAAGCCACGCTGGGCCGGGTGCGTCTGGCCGATACGCAGGGATCGATCTGGCAGGGCAGTGGACGGCTGGTGCTGGCGCAGGCCGGTGACCCGCAGGATGACCCTGCCGGGCCGGTGCTCGGCGGCATGGCGGTTCCGAGCCGTATCGGCTGGGAGTTGCGGGTACTGCCACTGATGATCGGCCTCGTCGATGCGTCGGTGACCCTGTCCGAGGGCAGGCCGGCAGTGCGGATCAGCGGCAACCCGACCGAATTGCGGGTCGGCGCCGGCAGTCTGGATCTGCCCTCAGCGCAGCTCTCAAGACTAGGATCTCCGTGGAATACAATCAGACCGTCCGCAGCCCTGTCGATGCGCTGGGATTCTCTGATCATCCGGGAGGGTGTTTTGGATGGCCGCGCGAGTATCGAGCTGCGGGACACCGCATCGGCCATGACTCCGGTGCGGCCTTTGGGGACTTACAAGATCGATGTGCTCGGAACCGGTCGGGATGTTTCGCTGTCTTTGAGCACTCTCTCTGGTCCGCTGAAGCTGCAGGGGCGTGGCAGTTGGAATGTAAGAGGTGGGTTGTCATTTAACGGCGAAGCTCAGGCCGAAGGGCCACAGCAGTTGGCCCTGCAATCGCTGTTGTCACTGGTCGGGCAGCGGTCAGGTGATAAGACGGTGCTCAGGATCGGAGGCTGATTTGCGCAGCATGAGTAAAAGAGGGCTCTGGGCCCTGGCGAAGAACCGGATCGGCCTGTGGCTGAGAGGGCTGCTGATCATGCTGGGCCTGGCGACTGCCTGCCTTGCTCAAGCTCAGATCATTGCGGTGCCGCAGTCCCCGGCCAAGCCAGCTGCGCAGACTCCCGTGGCCGCCAAGCCTGCCAGTCCCGCACCGTTTACGCGACCCAGTCCCAGACAGCAGACATCGAACGAACGCATTGCGCTGAACTTCAAAGAAGCCGAGATCGAGTCGGTGGTTGGGGCCTTCGGCAATCTGCTGAACCGGACTTTCCTGATCGATCCACGGGTGCGCGGCAAACTCACCCTGGAGACTCCGCAACCGGTCAGCCGTGACAAGGCGTTCGAGCTGCTGCAGGCCGCCCTGCGCGTGCAGGGCTTTGCGACAGTCGATAGCGGTACGGTGATCCGGATCGTGCCCGAGGCCGATGCCAAGCTGCAGTCCGGAGCCGTTCAAGTGGGCAAGGTCGCAGGTCGTGGCGATCAGGTGCTGACCCAAGTCTTTCGGCTGACCTATGAATCGGCCACCAATCTTGTGCCGGTGCTGCGGCCGCTGATCACACCGAACAATACGATTACGGCCTACCCGAGCAACAACTCGCTTGTTATCACCGATTACGCGGCCAACCTGCAACGCATCGCGCAGATCATTGCATCGCTGGACAGCCCGGTCAGCAGCGAGATCGAAGTCATCCAGGTTCGGCATGCCTTGGCGACCGATCTTGCCGGCACACTGATTCGACTCATCGACGAGACCGGCATGACCGGAAAGGGCGCACAGGTCGATGCCGGTCAGCGTGTCACCGTGCAGGCCGACCCCCGCATGAATTCGGTGCTGGTACGAACCGCCAGCCGGGCCAAGATGAACCTGGCCCGCAGCCTCGTGGCCAGGCTTGACCGGCCCAGTGAGACGCCGGGCAACATTCATGTGGTCTATCTGCGCAATGCGGAGGCCGTCAAACTGGCTCAGGTGCTGCGGGGTGTTCTGGTTGG